>CANRHT010000031.1 GCA_947630465.1 uncultured Pseudomonadaceae bacterium | reverse complement strand
AAACCTTCAGTTAAGGCCTTGTAATACAGCATGGTGCCGCCCACTAGCAACGGAATACACCCGCGTGCAGTGATATCAGCCATTGCCGCTAAGGCATCATGGCGAAACTGCGCCGCTGAATAACTCTGCACCGGATCTAAAATATCCACTAAGTGGTGCGGGTACTGCTGCAGTATCTGTGCTGACGGCTTAGCACTACCGATATCCATGCCGCGATAAATCAGTGCTGAATCGACACTGATAATCTCACAGGGCAACTCATGTGCCAGCTGTAAGGCTAAATCTGTTTTACCCGAGGCCGTCGGACCCATTAAAAAAATGGCGGGCGGCAATTGTTTGTTCACAGCAATCCCCTTAGTCGTCACAGCAGTCACTGCAGCGCTATGTTCTGCAGCAAGCCACTGATTTAACCCAGCCTATTCAGCTAGTATTTGACCAATAGCAGGATCTTTAAAAACCCGCGCCAATGCATCACTGAGCACTTCGCTGACCCACTGATTATTGGTTTGCTCATTCGGTGCTTTGACATAGCCTTGAGTATTAGTAGCGGCATAACGTCCACTGTAACGACGTGTACCATTTTGCACTTCCAGTGCGTAGACCGCCTGCAATTTAGCTTCTTTCGCCAGTGGATTTTTTTCCGTGGCCTGATACGTCAGCTCTACCAGCTTTAGCGTGAGTTGCGCGCCGCCTGCAGCCTGGGGCATCGGCGTGAAACCCATCATCCGTATCGCGGCGTCAGTTTCAGCCTGTAAACGCGGCAGAAAAGATTGGCCACTAACATTAATCGTGCTGCTCTGCGCATACAAACCACCACGTGTACCTATCACGGGCGAAGGGCGCGCATCACTGACGCGCACCAAAATCTGCTGCCCTTGCCCTACTGCAGCGACCTGCCCAACAAAGCGTGGCTCAGGCTTTAAATGTTGCGGACTGAGCCCACAACCTGACAAAACACCGGTTAAAACAACCGCAGCAGCCATTAAGACATAACGCAACATAATCGAATTCCTTTAAAATACCGTTTAATTTTGCAGAGTTTAACCAAGCTGCACATGCTTGCACAATACGACGCTTGGATGCACAAACCCTATGTAAATATCTAAAAAACCACGCAATTGATCGCAAGGTTAACGATTCAAAATAATCTCTCGACTAAAGATTTTTCACTTTGGTGATCGTTTTTTCTAATTTCATCGTTATAATTGCCAACCAATCTATGCAGCATTCCATTATTGAGGCCTTTGTACTGCATTCTTGTAGTTTTACAGTCTCGAATCATCGGTTTGCTCAGTGCCCTATTTAAAGAGCGCACAGGTTTCACGGCATGATAGTACATAACTCACGTGAAGCCTGAGGATGCGCCTGCAGTACAAGCATTTTAAAGATCCGCTACTCCAAAAGATGGCGGGAACCTGTGTTTCACAACTTCACAAGAGTGTGGCAAGCAATGAATAGTTTGGCGTTTACAGTTCCACATACCAACAGTCCTCCACCGTGCAGCGGTTAAAGCATTGACTATTACACAATAATCTAACCCTTAACTTGGCTGTTTACAGTCGAACTGTACAGCTCAAAGCTGCATTTTGGAGACACACTAATGGCGAACAATAATCTCGCACATCTGGACGTATTGCTGGTGGGAGCTGGCATTATGAGCTCTACATTGGCAGTGATGCTAAAAGAACTCGATCCGAGCCTGAGCTTAGAAATTGTTGAGCAAATGGAAGACGGAGCCTTAGAAAGCTCTAACCCATGGAATAACGCAGGGACTGGCCACGCCGGACTGTGCGAACTCAACTACACCCCGCAAGCCGCTGATGGCTCAATTGATATTAAAAAAGCAATCAATATCAATGCCATGTTCGAGGAGTCCAAGCAGTTTTGGGCCCACTTGGTAGAAACCGGTACTTTTGGCGACCCAGATAGCTTTATTCATCACGTACCGCACTTAAGTTTTGTCCAAGGCAAAGACAGTATTGCTTTCTTAAAGAAACGCGCTGAGCTGTTAAAAGAACACCATGCTTTTGAGAAAATCGAATTCACCACTGATAAAAGCTTAATGGCACAGTGGATACCTTTGATGATGGCTGAGCGCAAAGACGATGAAGAAATCGCGGCGACCTGCATCAGCAATGGTACTGACGTTAACTTTGGCGCACTCACCCGCCAATTGCTGGCCTACTTAGACCAGCAAGACACCAGCACTTTAAGCTACAACAGCAAAGTGGTGGATTTGCAGCGTTGCGCGCAAGGCTGGCAAGTAGCGATTAAAGATTTAAAAAGTGGCACACGCCGCACGGTAACCGCCAAATTTGTATTCTTAGGCGCTGGTGGTGCAGCTTTACCTTTACTGCAAAAATCAGGTATCCCTGAAGGCAAAGGCTACGGCGGCTTCCCCGTCAGCGGCCAATGGTTACGTTGTGACAACCCAGCCGTGGTTGAGCAGCACCAAGCTAAAGTTTACAGCTTAGCGGCGGTTGGCTCGCCACCCATGTCAGTACCGCACTTAGATACGCGCGTGATTGACGGTAAAAAATCGTTACTGTTCGGACCTTATGCCGGCTTTACCACTAAATTTTTAAAGAAAGGTTCGTTCTTAGACCTACCGATGTCAGTGCGCCTGGGTAATATCTGGCCGATGCTGGCTGTCGGCCGCGACAATATGGATCTGACGCGCTACTTAATCAGCGAAGTACGTCAATCCATGGAGCAGCGTTTAGATTCATTACGCCGTTTCTACCCGCAACTGGATCCAGCCGATTGGAAACTAGAAATTGCAGGTCAGCGTGTGCAAATCATCAAAAAAGATGAGAAAAAAGGCGGCGTACTGCAGTTTGGTACTGAACTGGTCAGTTCAGCCGATGGTTCGCTGGCGGCATTATTGGGTGCTTCACCCGGTGCATCAGTCACAGTTTCCATTATGTTAGACCTGCTCAAGCGCTGCTTCCCTGAGCAAAGCAATTCCGCGCAGTGGACAGAAAAACTGGCGGCAATTTTCCCAGCTCCACTCAAAGAGCTGGAAACCAATGCCGAGCTGTATCGCAGCACCCAAGAGCGTTCAGATAAGTTACTCAACTTACGCTAACGCACAAAAAAGCCCGCTGACTCAGCGGGCTTTTTATTTTAACTCAAGGCGCTTTTATAGCGTTTGCTCATCAGTCTCTAAAATTATCAAACTGCAGCGGCATTCCCAGCTCTTTAGTGCGCAGCAAGGCGATTGCCTCTTGCAAGTCATCGCGTTTTTTACCGGTAATACGCACTTGCTCACCCTGAATCGACGCCTGCACTTTAAGCTTAGCTTCTTTGACTGCGCTGACGATTTTCTTCGCCAACTCCTTATCAATGCCTTCGCGCAACAGCACTTCTTGCTTAACCACTTTGCCAGAGCCGTAGGGGTCTTTGTACTCTAAGCACTGCACGTCAATCTTGCGCTTAACCAGCGCCATTTTCACAATTTCAATCACCTGCTCCAGCATAAAGTCTGCTTCGGCGGTCAGAGTGATGGTTTTATCTTTAAACTCAAGACTGGCTTTACCACGCAAGTCGTAACGACGCTCCAATTCTTTGGCAGCGTTATCCATAGCGTTGGTCACTTCATGGGTGTTAAGTTCGGAAACAACATCAAATGAGGGCATTTTTCCTCCAAAATCTTTGTATATATGAATAAAAAACACGAAAACATAACTTTCATCACAACTGCATGCAAGAGTGCTTGCCATTGCAATGTGCCACTATGTATAAAGGCACCCACTTAAGGCACGATTGTCATGTTCACTACTAAATGGTCCGGCTATGCGAAATCCTCTCATAAGCATCCTTGTTGTTGATGATGCCAAGTTTTCCAGCGTCATGATAGGACGCACACTAAATCAAGCTGGCTATACGGACATACGCTTTGCGAGCAGTGCTGCAGAAGCTCTAAAATCATTAGAAGAGCGCCCTGCAGGTATTTTATTGGCTGACTGGTTGATGCCAGAAACCGATGGTCTTGAACTGACAGCACAAGTGCGCCAGCACGATGAGCTGCATGATCACTACACCTACATTATTCTACTGACTGGCCGCGAAGGCGACAATGCGCTGGCTGAAGCATTCGATCATGGCGTGGATGATTTCATCAGTAAAACCACGATGAGTGAACAACTGCTGCCACGTATTTTTGCTGCAGACCGTCTGTACAACACGCTCATTCGCCTGATTAAAGAAAAACAATTGCTGACGCGCAATATTGCTGCGCTGGAGTCACACAATCAAGTTGATCCGCTGACAGGTTTAGGTAACAGCCGTTATCTCAAGCAAATGCTGATTAAGAATATCAAGCAGATTGAATCACGTGGCGGCACCCTCTGTTATTTACTGATTGGCATTGAAAACATGGCCAGCCTGTCAAAACAATACGGTCGCGCCACCCACAAAGAATTACTGCGCTCCATTGCCCGCCGTTTACAACAACTGGTACGCCCCTTAGATGTGCTGGTGCGCCTGGATGGCAATCACTTTGCTTTGATCACTCGGGTCGGCAAAGAGCAAGAGTACTCGCAAGCCAGTTTTAAACGTATTTATGACGGTTTGAACAATAAATCCTTCAAAACCAATGATGGCTTTATCAGCGTCAAAGTCGGAATCAGTTTGGTCGCACTCAATGCGCAAGCGCTGCCCATCACCGATGAGCAATTAATCCATCTTGCCGCCAAGCAACTGCCTAACTCATACTCCAGCGGTCGTATTGATGCGGTACGCTTAACACTGCCCCCCCTGCAGTAAACCGCTGTGGATTGGCATATTTTAGGTGCAGGCAGCCTCGGCTGCTTATGGGCGGCGCGATTGGCGGCGCAAAAAAACAACGTGCAGCTCATTTTACGCGACAGCGCAGCTATCACGCGTTACCAGCAAACACCTGGGATTGGTCTCACCGATGCGCAGCAGCACAGCCGCTATTACCCCATACCGGCGCAACTGGCGAGCGACTCACAACCCATCCAATGCTTATTGTTAGCGTGCAAAGCCTATGATGCTCAAGCGGCAATCAGTCAAGTTGCCGCGCGCCTGAGCGGCAACAGTATTGTGATTCTTCTGCAAAATGGCTTGGGCAGCCAACAAGCCATTCAGCAGATGCTGCCCGAGGTGCGCTGCATTGCCGCGTCCAGTACCGAAGGCGCCTATCAGCAGCAGCCCTTTCACAGCGTGTTTGCCGGGGCGGGGCATACTTTTCTTGGTGACCTGCAGCCTCAGTTGCACTCCCCACCTGACCAGTTCATTGCACAATGCAGTGCGGCTCAGATTAATCTCAGCTGGTCTGCAGACATTAATGAATACCTGTGGCGCAAGCTGGCGATCAACTGTGCGATCAACCCCATGACCGCTGTACACAACTGCCGCAACGGTGAACTCACTCAGCATGCCGAGCAGGTCAATCGTTTATGCGCGGAATTACAGCTGCTCTTAGAGCGCGCCGGACAAAGCGCAGCAGCGCAGAATTTAACTCAGCAGGTCTGGGCAGTGATTGAAAAAACTGCAGCCAACTCATCCTCGATGCGCCAAGATTTACTCAATCAACGCCGCAGCGAAATCAGTTACATAACGGGTTTTGCTTGTGCGCAAAGCAACGCGTTAGAATGCAGCACACCAACCCTGCACGCCTTGCATGCGCAGCTACAACAGACGCTACTGGCGGCAGGACTACCTGCTCATTAAAGATACGCGCACATGGAGATTGCACTCATGGGTTATCGACTCAGTAAAATTTACACTCGTACCGGTGACGATGGACAAACAGGGCTGGCTGATGGTCGCCGCGTGAATAAAAGCCATCCACGCATTGAAGCCATAGGCGCGCTGGATGAATTCAATAGCCAGCTGGGTTTGTTGCTCGCTGAACTGCAGGAGCAGGTGACTGATAAACCACAGTTGCAAGAAGTAATGGATACCCTTGCCCCCTGCCAGCACCGTATTTTTGATATGGGCGGCGAGTTAGCCATGCCTGAATATCAGGCGCTACAGGCGACCGAGATCACCCGTATCGAAGAAGTGATTGATGCCTGGAATCTACAGGTTGGCCCGTTGAAAGAATTTATTCTACCCGGCGGTTCACGTTTGATTGCCCAAGCGCATGTGTGCCGTAGCAGTGCACGTAATGCCGAACGCCGCTGCCAAGCCTTGCACAGCAGCGAAGCGTTACGCGCTGAAATGCTCGGTTATATCAATCGTTTATCGGATTTACTCTTTGTTGCCGCACGCGTCATTGCCCTGCACCAAGGCTGTGGCGAACTGCACTGGCAAGCCGCCGACAAACCGCTATAACGGCTGCGGCCAAAAACCACGAATCCCGGCAACACCTTGAGCGCCCGTTTCACACGCCTGCGCTAAATCCTGCTCGGTTAAACCGCCGAGCAGGAAAGTCGGTGCATTAAAATCTTGCAACAATGCACGCGCATGTTCCCAGCCCATAGCGCTGGCATTAGGGTGCGTTAGCGTCGGCAACACTGGAGACAAGGTGACAAAGTCCACCTGCAATTCAGTCGCCCACTGCAACTCATGCGCGTTGTGGCATGACGCGGCCAGCAATCGGCCGGCCGGCAAGGGCCGTGCTTGCCCTGCCAATGCCTGTAATTGTGCAGCGGTCAGATGCCAGCCGGCTTGGGCAAACTCAGCCTGCCAAGCCAAATCACCTTTGAGCATTAACTGCGCCCGCCCATCACACAGCCGCTCTAAGCGCTGCGCTAGAGCTTTATACTCAGTTTCAGTCAAGTGTGCTGCGCGCAACTGTAACAGCTGACAGCCGCCGTCCAGCGCCTGCAGAGCACCTTTATATAACTGTTCAGGTGCAAGCTGCTCTGGGGTAATCAAATACCGTTGTGGTAATTGCGCAGCAGTCACAATGGTGCGATTGGCGGCTGGAAATTGATAATCAGCTAACGCACTCGGCTGCACCCAACGCACCTGCTGACCTTCCGCGCCATGCGCCCGCCCGGAAAAAGTATTCACCGCATAAACGTCCAACAAGACATGCAGATCAGGATAGTCATGCCGCACTTGAATCAGCGGTTGTGGCGCCGTGATCAGAATACCCAGCTCTTCCTGCAACTCGCGCGTGAGGGCTTGTGTCGGGCTTTCACCTGCTTCACATTTACCACCGGGAAATTCCCATAGACCACCCATATGCTTATCACTGGGACGCAGCGCCAGCAGAATCTCCTGCTGGGCGTTACGAATCACTGCCGCGACCACATGCACCCGCTTTTTCATTGACGATCCTTTAACTGCAACGGACTGAGAAGGCTGACTGTTACGAGCGGTACTCGGCGTTGATGCGCACATACTCGTGCGACAAATCCGTGGTCCAGATCGTTTCAGCGCAATCACCACGACCCAATTCAATACGAATTAAAATCTCCGCCTGTTGCATCACTGCAGCGCCCTGCTCTTCGGTGTATGCCTCGGCACGACCACCCTGAGCAACAATGCACACATCACCCAAGAATACATTGACCCTCTCAGTATTTAAGTCTGGCACTCCCGCATAACCAATGGCCGCCACAATACGTCCCCAGTTCGGATCTGAGGCAAAGAGTGCAGTTTTAATCAGGGGTGAATGCGCTACAGCATAAGCCACATCTAAGCACTCTTGCTGATTGCCACCACCTTGTACTTGCACAGTCACAAACTTAGTCGCGCCTTCACCGTCGCGCACAATGGCTTGCGCCAGCTGCATCGCGACCTGATTCACCGCTGCACGCAAAGCGTTATACAGCTCACCTGCAGGCTCAGTAATAGGCTCAACTACAGCTTGCGCAGTAGCAACTAAGATGCAGGAATCGTTGGTGGAGGTATCGCCATCGATGGTGATGCGGTTAAAAGATTTATTAGCCGCATCGTGCAGGATATTTTGCAAAATCGCTTGATCTACCGTGGCATCGGTCGCCATATAGCCGAGCATCGTCGCCATATTGGGGCGAATCATGCCAGCACCTTTACTGATACCGGTTACCGTAATGGTTTCGCCGGCATACTGGAACTGCACACTGGCGCCCTTAGGCAAGGTGTCAGTGGTCATAATGCCTTCACCGGCTAACGCCCAATTATCGGTACGCAAATCAGCCAAGGCAGCTGGTAAAGCGGCAGTGATTTTATCCACGGGCAAAGGCTCGCCAATCACACCGGTTGAAAAAGGTAAAATTTGCTCAACTGGGCAATTAAGCAGCTGCGCCAAGTACTGACAGACCGTATTCGCTGCCTGCAAGCCTGGCTCACCTGTGGCGGCATTGGCATTACCGGTGTTGGTCACAAAGTAGCGCGGCGCTGACTGCATACGCTGCTTACACAGCACTACGGGCGCAGCACAAAAAGCATTTTGTGTATACACCCCTGCCACAGTGCTACCAGCAGCAGCACGCATGACCACAAGATCACGGCGGCCAGGCTTTTTGATACCTGCGCTCGCAATACCTAACTCAAAACCTGCTACAGGGTGTAATACAGGTAAATCACCTAAGCCAACCGCCATATCCATTCTCCACTCGGTTAAATACGTTATCCGCGAAAACAAACGCCGTACACAGAGTCACTCTGGTACGGCGTAAAGATTAAAACAGCAACCACTTGAACGACTTAAAGTGGCGCTAAAACATTAACTGATGCGACCACAGCAATGCTTATACTTCTTACCTGAACCACAAGGACAGGGCTCATTACGGCCAATTTTTGGCTCGTTGCGCACGGGTGTAGCCGCTACTGATTGATCAGCTGGCGCTTCAGTTTCGTTGCCTGCTAACTCATTGACGTCATCGTGCTGAAACTGCATACGCTCAGCCATAGCTTGCGCCTGCTCACGCAAACGCGCTTCTTCTTCAGCTGGATCTTCTTGACGAATTTGCACATTCGATAACACACGGATCGAATCGCTCTTGATTGAGTCGAGCAAATCACGGAACAAGTTAAAGGATTCACGCTTGTACTCTTGCTTCGGATTCTTCTGCGCATAACCGCGTAAGTGAATACCGTGGCGCAAGTGATCCATCGCCGCCAAGTGCTCTTTCCATAAATCATCCAGCACACGCAAGATAATTTGCTTCTCGAAGCTGCGTAAACCTTCAGCACCAACCATCTCTTCTTTTTCAGCATAAGCGGCAACCACATGCTGGCTAATACGCTCAACTAAAGTGTCTTCATGCAATGAATCATCAGCATCTAACCACTGCTGAATAGGTAACTGCGCACCAAAACCTTCAACCAGCGCCTGCTCTAATTCAGCAATATTCCACTGCTCTGGCAGCGACTGCGGTGGGATAAATTGCTCAATGGTGCTCGACAATACTTCATGTCTAAATTCAGCCACTACATCGCCAACATCGTCAGATGACAATAAGCTGTTGCGCATGTGGTAGATCACTTTACGCTGCTCGTTGGCGACGTCATCATACTCAAGCAACTGCTTGCGCATATCAAAGTTGCGGCCTTCCACTTTGCGCTGGGCTTTTTCAATGGCATTACTGACCATGCGGTGCTCAATCGCCTCGCCTTCTTTCATGCCCAGTGCTTTCATAAAGTTTTTAACGCGATCTGAGGCGAAAATACGCATCAGATTATCTTCCAGCGACAGATAAAAACGTGTCGAACCTGGGTCACCTTGACGTCCGGAACGTCCGCGCAACTGGTTATCAATACGGCGAGATTCATGACGTTCGGTAGCAATCACATGCAAACCACCGGCTTCAATCACCTGTTGGTGACGCTTTTGCCACGCGGCTTTTAGATCGGCCACTTGCTCGTCGCTGGGGTTGTCTAACTGGGCTGCTTCAGCTTCCCAACTACCGCCCAACACGATGTCAGTACCACGACCTGCCATGTTAGTGGCAATAGTAATGGCTCCCGGACGACCGGCTTGGGCAATAATATCGGCTTCTAAGTCGTGATGCTTGGCGTTGAGAACTTTATGCTCAATACCTTCAGCAGTCAGTACTTGTGAGACATGCTCTGAGCTTTCAATCGAAGCAGTACCCACCAACACCGGACGGCCTTGCTCTTGGCATTGGCGGATATCGGCAATAATGGCGATATATTTTTCTGGCTGAGTGAGAAACACCAAGTCATTGAAGTCTTTACGCGCCACTTGGCGGTGGGTTGGAATAACAGTGACATCCAAGCCGTAAATCTGCCGAAACTCAAAGGCTTCAGTATCAGCCGTACCTGTCATACCTGAAAGCTTTTCGTAGAGACGGAAATAGTTCTGGAAGGTGGTGGATGCCAAGGTTTGGCTTTCTGGGTGAATATGCACACCCTCTTTAGCCTCAATCGCTTGGTGCAAACCTTCGGACAAGCGACGGCCTTGCATGGTGCGCCCTGTGTGCTCATCAACGAGGACCACTTGGCCATCTTGCACAATGTATTCAACGTTGCGGTTAAACAGTGTATGCGCACGTAAAGCCGCGTTTACGTGGGTCAATAAACTGAGGTTGCTGGCCGAATACAGCGATTCATTTTCAGCCAACATACCCAGCTCAGTGAGCTTTTCTTCAATGTATTGGTGACCTGCTTCATTAAGCTCCACCTGACGCATTTTTTCATCAGTGGTGTAATGACCCGCTTCAACCACTTCACCTTCTTCGTCTTCAATCTGACGCTTCAGGGTTGGAATAATCAGGTTAATTTTTTGATACAACTCTGAACTGTCTTCGGCTTGCCCAGAAATGATCAGCGGCGTGCGCGCTTCATCAATTAAAATGGAGTCAACTTCGTCAATTACAGCAAAATGCAATTCGCGTTGGAATTTTTCCTCAACACTGAATGCCATATTGTCGCGCAAATAGTCAAAACCAAATTCGTTGTTGGTACCGTAGGTAATATCACACGCATAAGCGGCGCGCTTTTCTTCAGGATCCTGAAACGGCACCACCACACCCACGCTTAACCCGAGGAACTCATACAGCGGACGCATCCAGTTCGCATCACGGCGCGCGAGGTAATCGTTGACAGTCACCACATGCACACCTTTGGCAGGCAAGGCATTGAGGTACACCGCGAGTGTCGCAACTAAGGTTTTACCTTCACCGGTACGCATTTCAGCAATTTTGCCTTCATGCAGGGTTTGTCCACCGATGAGCTGCACATCAAAGTGGCGCATACCCATTACGCGTTTACCGGCTTCACGGACCACCGCAAAAGCTTCAGGCAACAGCTTGTTTAGGCTTTCACCGCCCTCTAGACGCTGACGAAACTCATCGGTTTTAGCTTGCAGTTGCTCATCGGATAAGGCAACCAACTGTTCTTCAAAGCCGTTAACGGTCGCAACCACTTTAAACATACGCTTAACGTCACGATCGTTTTTACTGCCAAGGAGCTTTCTGAATAAGGGCGCAAACATAATTAACAATGCTTCCATTTTTGAGGGGTGAAGGCGCGCAAGTCATACTGTACTCACCCGCACAAAAAATCCATTCTACCCGTATTTTGCTATGAATAAAGCAGCCCATATCAACAACTCAGGCGACGGATAGGCTAAATATAAGATGTGTAGCCCTGCTGACTATTTTTTGTCAGCTATACTGTCCATATAGCATTGTGCCGCAGAGCCTATATTTCAAGCGTACGCTGCTAAAACTATAGAGCAAACACTGAAGTAATTTGTTTTTTGTGAGGTGATCGATGAGTTACCGCCCTATTAAAGCGCAAAACACCAGCAACCTACTCAAAAACCATACTTCATTGCAACGCTTAGTTGAGCGTGCTGCAGCCATGGATCAACTGCAGCAATTGCTCCACCAGTTTTTACAGCCTGCTGCGCGCGCGCACTGCCATTTGGCCAGCTATCAAGACGCCACCCTGACATTAATTGTCACCGATGGACAATGGGCGACGCGTTTGCGTTATCAACAAAAACGTCTACTGGAACAGTTGCGCAGTTTAACTGAGTTTAGCCAGGCGGCGCGCATACAATTTAAGGTGCGCCCATCGTCCATGCCGGCTCAGCCCGCCAAGCGCAGTATTGAACTCTCGGAACAAGCAGGTGATGTGATCCAATCCAGCGCGGCTGCTATCAGCGATCCAAAATTACGCGAGGCACTTGAACGCCTTGCTCAGCACGCTAAAAAATAACCTGCTGCGTCTTACATACCTTTAACAGCATAGATACCGGCAGCATTACGCCAGTAGCCTTTGTAATCCATACCGTAACCAAAAATATAACGATCTTCACAATGCAAACCAAAAAAGTCAGCTTTTAAGCCCGGCTGTGCTTTGCGATCATGCTGCTTGTCCATGAGCACCGCCGTATGCACTTTGCTGGCACCCGCGCGCTTACAAAAATCAATAATGGCTGACAGCGTATGCCCTTCATCCAAAATATCATCAATAATTAAGACCTCACGATCCATAAAAGATATTTCAGGCTTGGCTTTCCAGAACAACTCACCGCCGCTGGTTTCATTGCGGTAACGACTGGCATGCAAATACGACTGTTCTAAAGGAAAAGTCAGTTTGGTTAATAATTTTCCTGAGAAAATCAAACCGCCATTCATCACGCAAAACACTACCGGATTCGTATCACAGAGCTGCTCATTGATCTGCTGTGCCACGCGATCAATCGCCGCTTCAACCTCGGCTTCGGTGAATAAAATATCGGCTTGGGCCATTATTTGTTGGATATGTTCAAGGGTGGCAGGCATTACAGAGCTCATCATTAAAGTATTAAGGCGCAAAAGGTACTGCTACAGACAACTTAGAGCAAGTATTACACAGAAACAAAGTGCCGTTTTCAACGAATTTCGTTTAATCTAAACCTCTATTTTTTAGATGTTGGAGCTGTTCATGTCGGTCCATGAAATCCGTCACCCACTGATTCGTCATAAACTTGGTTTAATGCGCCGCGCTGATATCAGTACCAAAAATTTTCGTGAGCTTGCGCAAGAACTCGGCACCTTGCTGACCTATGAAGCCACCAAAGACCTGCCGTTAGAACCCTGCTTAATTGAGGGCTGGAGCGGTGCCGTTGAAGTTGAAAAACTTGCGGGCAAAAAAATCACCGTAGTTCCTATTTTACGTGCTGGCATTGGTATGTTGGAAGGTGTTCTAAGCCTGCTACCCAGCGCAAAAGTCAGCGCTGTTGGTGTGGTGCGTAACGAAACCACCCTCGAAGCGCACACTTATTTAGAAAAACTGGCCCCCGATATGCCAGCACGCTTGTCATTGATTATTGACCCCATGCTGGCCACCGGTAACTCGATGATTGCCACCATCGATCTGTTAAAAAGAGCCGGCTGTAAGGAAATTCGCGCCATGGTCTTGGTGGCTGCACCCCAAGGTATTCAAGCGGTTAACGAGGCGCACCCTGATGTGCAGATTTATACCGCCTCAGTGGATCAAGGCCTCGATAGCAACAGCTATATAGTGCCGGGCTTGGGTGACGCGGGTGATAAAATTTTTGGTACGAAGCAAAAGGAGAGTTAATCCATGTACGCCCACCCTCCTGAACCTGTGTGGCGGCAAGCGCTGGCTGGGGCACAAATGCTCTTTGTTGCTTTCGGCGCCTTAGTATTGATGCCATTGATTACTGGCATGGATCCTAACGTGGCCTTGTTTACTGCCGGTATTGGTACTTTAGTGTTCCAACTGGTCACCAAACGTCAAGTACCTGTCTTTGTCGCATCAAGCTTTGCTTTTATCGCGCCTATTTTGTATGCAAAAACCAACTTTGGTTTACCGGCTGTACTCGGCGCCATTATGGCGTCAGGGATGGTTTATATACTGCTCAGCGCTGCTGTACGCTTAAAGGGCACAGGGTTTATTGATAAACTGCTGCCACCGGTCGTGATTGCGCCGGTGATTATGTGCATCGGCTTAGCACTGTCACCGGTTGCGGCCAATATGGCGATGGGTAAATCAGGTGATGGCGCCACTCAGCTGATGGCCTACTCAACCGCCATGATCATTTCCATGTCAGCGCTGGTCACGACGCTCACAGTGGCGACCTTGGGTCGCGGTTTATTTCGTTTAGTACCGATTTTAGCCGGTATTATTGTGGGCTGTACGCTGTCCGTTTTACTCGGCCAAGTCAGCACTGCAGCCATTGCACAAGCGCCTTGGCTGGCCATGCCCGCCTTTGTTACCCCAGAGTTTCACTTGGGTGCAATCTTATTTATGTTACCCGTGGCTTTAGCGCCTGCGATTGAACATATTGGCGGTGTAATTGCCATCGGTAGCGTCACTGGACAAAACTATATTAAACAACCCGGTTTGCACCGCACCTTACTGGGTGATGGTTTAGCCACGACTACCGCCGGCATGTTTGGTGGACCACCCAACACCACCTATGCGGAAGTGACAGGCGCGGTGATGTTAACCAAAAACTACAATCCAAAAATAATGAC
>CANRHT010000030.1 GCA_947630465.1 uncultured Pseudomonadaceae bacterium | reverse complement strand
ACTGCTTTATCCACCACACTCAGATGACTGGCAATCGCCACCGGCAGATGAGTCAATTCAATCTCAGCCGCGGTGGTATTGCAGTAACTGGCCACGGTGCGCACACAAATGCTCGCCACTTCCGCCGCAGATAAATGCGCAATTGCCGGTAACTGTAGCCACTGCGCCACTTGGCTGTGCGCGACCTGCCACGTCTGTTGCAGACGGGTTTTATCTTTTAGACGCCAGCTGTTAGCCAACAAATTACTGTCTAATACCTGCCCCGCCGCTTGCGCAAAGGTCAATGCCGGAAATTGCTTACCCGCTCGCGCCTGCAACGCTTGCAGCTGACCGTAGGTGTGCGCCAGCAATAAGGTGCGCTTAGGAATCAACAGCTGCGCAAAACGGCTGATTAAATGGGTTTTCCCCGACCCGGCATAACCTTGCACATTGAAAGATTCATTCGGTGCGACCAAGAACTCACGCAACATACGGTTTTGCGCATCAGTTACCGACAGTTCAGATTGGTAAGCGTCAAAATACACAGGCTGCAAAGGTTTAATCTCGGCTTGATACAACGCACTAAAGCCAAATATCCACTGACCCTCAGCATCAATATAACGCGACTCGGCAACAGGATGCTCATCATCGAGCAAGCCTACTTTGAGCTGCGCTAAACAGGATAAACCGGTAGCAAATAGCGCTGCTGAAAAGCGCTCACTGACCAGCGTTTGAAACGACTGCGCTGCCAATTGATTGGCTTGTTGACCTGCACTGATCATTTTCGCCAACTGGCGCTCAATTAAAGCGCAGGTCGCCTGCTCATCGAGCAGCTTAGGTGCGCTTTGAATACAGAGTACCGCCGCCAACTGAGGCACACTCGCCGTCGCAAAAAAATCAGACACATCGTCTTGTGATAACTGCTGAGCAAGGGTGCGATACAGGGGTAAAAAAAGCATGGGGATCTCGTTTAGACTCAATAACATGTATACATTTATGCAGCCAGCTCAGTTGAGTCGCTGCCTGCATAAGGTGCTTCTAGAAAAACAAGCACAAGCATAGAGCACCTGCAGGGCTAACGACTAGACAATGTTCTGTGCCATCGGGCGACAGCCGTACTGCTCTTTGCAGCACGGCAAAAATAAACTTTAAAAAAGTGCAGCAATACGACACAATTAACGTATAGTCATTGCATAGTATCTGTATAAGAATATTTTTTATCTTTGGAGTTCAAAATGATCAGTTATGTCACCTTAGGCGTCAGCGATTTAGCCGCGGCAAAAAAATTCTATAGCGAACTTCTTGCTGATCAGGGCGCTAAAGTCCTGATTGATATGGATCGCATCTGTTTTATCGGTAAAAACATGGCCGCACCTATGCTGGCCGTCTGCACACCTTTTAACGGTGAGCCGGCCTCCGCTGGTAATGGCACCATGGTTGCCTTTGCACCTGGCAGCCAAGAAGGCGTTGATGCGCTGTACAATAAAGCCATGGCACTCGGTGCCACTTGCGATGGTGCTCCAGGCGAGCGTATTGCTAATGTTTTTTACGGTGCTTACGTAAAAGATGCCGACGGCAATAAAATCTGCTTTAACCATTTTATTTAAGTCAGACACATGCAATTAAACAGCGATTTCAGCCAGCGTGTAGTTATTTTACCCAGTGAGTATCAATTTATTGACTCACCGCTGGCCGGTGTCAGCCGCATGATGCTTGAACGGGCTGGCAATGAAGTCGCGCGCGCCACCAGTATCGTGCGCTACGCTGCAGGCAGCGGCTATAGCGCACATACGCATAACGGCGGCGAAGAAATTTTAGTGCTTGAAGGGGTGTTTTCAGACGAGCATGGCGATTACCCTGCCGGTACTTATTTACGCAACCCGCCGGGCACCTCGCACCAGCCCTTCTCAACCGAGGGCTGCACGCTACTGGTCAAGCTATGGCAATTTGCCGAGCATGACAGCACACAACAGGTACTCAATACTCAACAAGCACAGTGGTTACCCGGTTTAGTTGATGGCTTATCAGTACTGCCATTGCACGAGCATGATGGCGTGAATACCGCTTTAGTACGCTGGGCGCCACATACACAATTTAATCGACACTCTCATCCTGGTGGTGAAGAAATCTTAGTGCTCGAGGGTTTATTTTGCGATGAGTTGGGCGCATACCCGGCTGGCAGTTGGTTACGTAACCCAAGATTCAGTAGCCATGCACCTTTCACGCTCGAACAAGGCGCGCTAATTTACGTAAAGGTTAATCATATTGGCGCACAGCTGATGGGCGATCAATTTATTAGCCAGCCTACTTAAGAACAGTCATTATGAATCAATTTGATCCGGCTCATTTATCTCGTATTATTGAAATGGCTTGGGAAGATCGCACACCTTTTGAAGCGATTGAACATCTGTACGGCTTAAATGAAAGTGCTTTAATTAAAGTCATGCAGCGCGAATTAAAACCCTCATCCTTTCGTTTATGGCGTGCACGTGTGAGTGGCCGTAAAACCAAACATCTAAAATTACGCCATCCTGATATCAGTCGCGGCTATTGTTCTACGCAATATAAAATGCGTTAAATTAAGCCTTAGTATTGAGATTATAAAAAGCCCTAACAGTGGATACCTCTGTTAGGGCTTTTTTGTTTAATACATGCACTGAGGCCTATGTATCAAACTCAGTCAACTTGCAGCTCGCTTTCAACTTTTTTGAGCTTACGACGTGCCAAAGCAAGGTTTGACTTAGCACTGTCTAATACATAATAAATAAACAGATCTTCTTCGCGCTCTAAAGGGCGAATCATATGATACTGAGTATTTAATGTAATAAGGATATCTTCAATCTTCTCATCCAAGCCCAACATCTGCATGGTCTTTAATTTTGCACGCACCACTTCCGTGTTACCGGCTGCAGCAATTTCAAGATCAATACCAGTGCCCGCTGAACCTAGCATCATACCTGTTTTATAATCAACAACAGCGGCGGCTGTTGCACCTTCGACTTCTAATAACTCATTCAGTGCCGCATTGATATTCATATACCACCCTTCTCATTTATTTATTTAAATACGAATTGCATCACTCATTTTTTTCGCTAGGTTTTTAATGCTCCATAGAGCATGCCCGATCACAACGGTATGATCAACAACAGCTAACACAACAAAGTTTTTACTCTTTAATTGTACGCTGCGACATAATACCAAACCCAATTCACACTCAAGAATTGCACCATCCAATGCCTGCAAATCAAACTCTTTGACAATAGTGCCGGCCAAACCATAGAGCGTCGACGCCATTGCCGAAGCTCTTTTACTTTTATCAGGCTCTATACCTGTATAGGCAACTGGAAATCCATCTTCAGAGGCTAAAATAACAAATTGCACACAATCTGTTTGCTGATGAAACGTTTCTAAATACTCTTGAAACATCATCCGTAACCCTGAAACTTCTGTAATCATAGCTGGCAACCTGCGGATAATTGATTAACTTCAATATTGACAATAAGCATTTCAATCAGCATTAACACATGCTGCTTATCTCGCACATCAACATGCATGATAGGTAACGCTAAGTTTCTTTTTTCTAATAAAACCTGATAGCGATCTACAATATTGTCTGCGGCAGCATCTGCACTCCACACACCAATCACCACAGTGCCTTGAGCGACTAAATCAGCAAACGCATCTAAGTAATTTATAAGATCCTGCTCGCTACTGAGCAGATCTGTATTCATTAATAAAATGGCGCCCAAGGCGCCCTGCCCCAGTATCGGCCACATAAAAGAGAAACGTTCTTGCCCTGGAATGCCGTACAACATCAGCGTGTCGCCGCCATCTACCACGATCTCACCATAATCCAGCGCGACGGTAGTGGTTGCTTTATTACTCTGCTGTTTATCACTATTGAGTGCTTCTGTTGAAACCGGTTCGATATCACTGATGGCGCTAATCGCTGTAGTCTTACCAGCGCCCATCGGACCAACAAATAAAATTTTCATACATTAACTTACCGACTAAAAGCGATACCGAGCTTGGTTCTCAGTCGAGCAACAAACCCGCTGACTTTATATTCCAAGACCTCACTGACTGCACTCACCTGAGCACCCTTATTTATTGCGCTCACACGCTCAGTCTCAAGTTGAATACCCGTTGTTTGGCAGGCTTGTAAAAATGCAATCACATCGATTTCAAGCACCTTAGCAAACTCAGCGGCTTGCTTCACAGTTGTATATTGGCGCGTAAAAATAGCGGCTAAACGCAGCATCCCAGGTGTACTCGAATAGTCCGCTGCAATTGGCCACGTTTTGAGTTTGAACTGACAATTGGGCAGCTCTAAATCAGTGTGTATGACCTTTTTATAAGCGGTTAGTAATGCCCATATTAATTTTTTCTTGGAAACCACTAAAGAGCATTGCTGTTTTATTTCAACAGCATCACTATCGTGGGTGTAAAAATACAATTGACTGATCGTATCCGCTGATAATAAGTGACTGACCAACTGATTAAAGCAACCCGCATTGGAATACACGACAGCTGTATCAGCATCAAACAAAAATTTAAAACCATGCTCATTAAAATAACAACCAACCGTCGTCTGTGTAATATGCTTTAAAAACTGCATGAAACTAACGTTTTCTTTACAGGATACACTCTGCACAACGTCATGCTCTTCATATATTTTCAACGCATCAAGCAAACCAAACAAACGTACGGGCCATTCTAAATGTGTCTTAAAAGACTGATGATCTTTTTTATAAATAACGGCCTGCTTACTGTCCAGATCATGCTCAATCACATAATCACACTGACTGATATCAGCCTGATGACACCACATAATGCCTGTATGTTTTCGAACAGTTTTTAGTTGCTGTATGAAAAGTCCTTCTTCGTATTCTGCAAACCCTAACAGCGCTATATTAAATCGCATAAAAAAGGCCAACCTACAATTGCATTGAATGTATAAATCTTTATTATCAATAAATAATCTTAAAGCTTAGATTAAAATGCAAGCCTATGCTCAAAGCAGAGTAACTCTACCAGTTGACCGATGAAAATCAACTCATTAAACCACGAGAAAGACTTTGTAAAAACGCGGGATTTACAAAAGCAATACCTCAACCCAGTCAAGTGACTGATCAGTCACAAAACACACTTAACACCCAGCCTAATTCAATGCACGTCACTGCAAAAACCAAGCATGAAAAACACTTAAGAAACACATAAAAGACCTGCTTAGACATATACATATATAAATGCGCACAACGATCCTACCTAATAGTCTGAGAGACTCTGCGCCACAACTGCATAACAATGGCTAATAATATTCTCCTGGATGCATAACATCTGTATCATTCACACAATACGACATATCGGCGCATAGCGAGCAATAGCGATCTATTTGACCCAAGGTCAGAACACCCTTTGCAAGCGCAGCGCACATTATTTATAGGATTCAAGTCATGCTTAAAGGTAAAAACGCAGTTGTAACAGGCTCAACATCAGGAATCGGCTTGGCCATTGCCCGCGGGCTCGCCGCTCAGGGCGTCAATGTGATGATTAATGGTTTAGGCAGCGCAGAAGACAATGAAGCCACGCGCCAAGCCATCGAAACCGACTTCGCTGTTAAAGCGCTGTTCTCACCGGCCAACATGCTCAAGCCTGAGCAAATTGTCGCGATGATCACTGAAGCCGAGCAAACCTTAGGCTCTGTGGATATTTTGGTTAACAATGCTGGCATCCAATTTGTTTCTCCGATTGAAGATTTCCCCAATGATAAATGGGACGCCATCATTGCCATCAACCTGACCTCCGCTTTCCACACTATTAAAGCGGTGACTCCCGGCATGAAACAACGCGGCTGGGGTCGCATTATCAACACCGCATCAGCGCATGCCTTGGTAGCCTCACCGTACAAATCAGCTTATGTTGCAGCTAAGCACGCCATTGCCGGCCTGACTAAAACAGCCGCACTTGAACTGGCTGAATTCGGCACTACAGTCAACGCCATTGCGCCGGGCTATGTATGGACACCGCTGGTCGAGCAACAAGTTGCCGACACCGCCAAAGCGCGTGGCATTACTGAAGAGCAAGTGATGCAAGATGTGCTGCTTAAAGCCCAGCCCACAAAAAAATTCGTCACCGTTGAAGAAGTTGCAGCTGTCGCTGTGTTCCTCTGCGGTAATCCTGCGGCATCCATTACCGGCATCACACTACCGGTTGATGGCGGCTGGACTGCACAATAAAGCGCGCTGACTTAGACCCTTTATAATTAAAAAACAAAGATGCTCACTCATTACAGTGAGCATACGGAGTAACGTTCTGATGAGTAAAAAATCAATCAACCTCGCCTTGCAAGGCGGCGGCTCCCATGGCGCATTTACTTGGGGCGTACTGGACTACTTACTCGAAGATGGTCGCCTCGATGTCCAAGGTATTTCAGGCACCAGTGCCGGTGCTATGAACGCCGTTGTGTTCACCCAAGGCTATATGGACGGCGGTGCAGAAGGTGCGCGTGAATCACTTGAGCAGTTTTGGCGCAAAGTGTCCGATTTAGCCATGTTCAGCCCGCTTAAACGCAGCCCGCTCAGTGTCTTAATGGGCAACTGGGATATGAGTGGCTCGCCTGCGTACTTAATGATGGACTTGCTCAGCCGCGTCGCCTCACCTTACGACACCAATCCGTTCAAATTTAATCCACTGCGCGAACTGATTGAAAGCACCGTTGATTTTGAAAAAGTCAGGAACTGTACTGATATTGAGCTGTTTATTGCTGCCACTAACGTACAGTCAGGCAAGATCAAGGTGTTTGAACGCGACGAACTCACGGCCGACATGATTTTGGCTTCTGCCTGCTTGCCTACGATTTACCAAGCTGTAGAAGTGGATGGCATTCCCTATTGGGATGGTGGCTTCAGTGGTAACCCACCTTTATTCCCGTTGTTCCAAGCGACAGAATCTAAAGACATTATTATCGTTCAGGTTAACCCCATTGAGCGCAATAAAGTCCCGAAAACAGCACGCGAGATCCAGAACCGTATCAATGAAATCTCCTTTAACTCATCTTTGCTAAGAGAGTTACGCAGTATTGAGTTTGTGCATCGCCTGCTTGAAGAGAACAAGCTGGATACCGATCACTACGCGAATATTTTGGTGCACCGCATCGAAGCCACGGAAAAGATCAATCCACTATCATCGTCAAGTAAAATGAACTCGGAATGGGCGTTTTTAACTCACTTGCGTGATATTGGACGTGAATCGGCAAAAAACTTCCTCGACGAGCACTTTGACAGCATTGGTAACAAGTCGTCGCTCGATCTTGAGCGCGAAATCCACTGGTCTTAATAACTCATCCGCAATTTTAGTTGCCATAACCCTGCTTATGGCAACTAAAGCACTTTTTCTGCGCAAGACCCCCTACCCTTTATCAGTTTGCGTCCAACCGACTTGAACTCTTTTTAGCCACAGCCATCTCATCAAGGTGAGCTTAAGGCTTAGCTGTACTGGGCTGCAGACAAAACAAAAAAATTTTGTGCAGCGCAAAATAATAGTTGCATAATTGTTTTTTGCAGTGCATCATAATCGCAGATTTGAGATTAACCCATTTCGTTTCAAGCCGCTTTAGGCTTAACCATTCGTTAGGAGATACATTAAGATGTCTTTATTTAATTCTGAAAAAATCCAAGAAACTCAACAAGCTCAACTTGAGCTGTTACAGCAGATCAGCGGCAAAATCTTTGAAAGCGTTGAGCAACTGTCTCAGTTACAGTTCAAAAACTTACGTGCAACAAGTGCTGACCAAATGGAAAGCCTGCGCACTATGTTCTCAGCATCTAACCCACAAGATTTCGCAAAACTGCAGTCTTCTTTGACTCAGCCTGCAGCACAAGCAGAGCGCATGATGGAATTCAATCGTGAAGTTTACGATTTAGTATCTAGCACTCAAGCAGAAATCGCTAAGCTGGCAGAAAGCCAAGCGACAGCTACTTCTAAGCAAACTCAGGAAATGATCGAAACCCTGAGCAAGAATGCACCAGCAGGCGCTGAGCCAGCAGTTGCAATGATGAAATCAGCTTTAGAAACAGCTGGCAGCACTTACGAAAGCGTACAGAAAGCAGCTAAGCAAGCCACACAAATGGCTGAAGAAGGTATCACTGCAGCAGCAAGCGCCGCTACAGAAGCAACACGTAACGCTACAACTGCAGCAACATCTGCAGCGACTGCATCTACTTCAGCTAAGACTAACAAGCCTGCTGGTAAGTAAGATCGTCTGAGCTAGACAGTCATGTCTAGCTCAATAAAAAACGCTGGAGCACCTCAATAGGGTCTCCAGCGTTTTTATGTGTACTGCAACTATAAACAATCATTCAGCAAACAATCATTCAGCGCTCAATCTACACCTGAGCCAACCCTGAGTACGCGATACACTCAATACAGCATCACTTTGTATCAGTATCCTTTTCAGCATTCGCTGCCTCTGATTTACTGGCCGGCGCCGCACCAAACAAACCAAACAAACTCTGCGTGCTTTGATACAGCTTCTTTGACTGCTCCATATAATCATTCATCAAGTCCCCTGTCACTGGCGACTGCTTGTGCATAAACTCGCTCCAAGCTTGCGATGACTGGACACTGGCCTTGGTTTGCAAGTCAACCACAGTTTGAATACTTTGTTCTAAATAGCTGCCCAGCATGCCTTGCAGTGGTCCGTAAAAACGAATAATACCTTTGAGCATATCGCTGGAAAAAATCGGCTCGCCGTCATTTTCTGCTTCTTGGATGATCTGTAAAAGAATGCTGCGCGTTAGATCCTCACCGCTCTTGGCATCCACGACTTGAAAGGGAATCTCATCAATCACAAACTCACGGATATCGTTCACATTCACATGGGTGCTGGTATGCGTGTCATACATGCGACGATTGGTGTACTTTCTGATTAAGCGTGGCTGGCTGTGATTATTGTCTTGCATGGGTAGGAAATCTCGCAAATAGCATACATAAGTCTAGTATCTTACCCTACTCACCTGTCTTTCGTCCTGTCTGCCCTGCAAACAGGCGCCTATTAGCTATTAATCTAATTGCTTATTACTGTCAATTTGCATATAAACATTGACACAAATATATTGCCGCCATTTAAAAATCTAATGGAGCACTGATTAACTCCGTGATTGCCAGGATCGAAGCAACGCAACAATCATCCGTTGATTGATACATAACACCAACGCAATTGCTTTGTCACACTTGTCATAACGGTTTTGCTTGATTCAGCACTCCCTAGTAATTTTTAAATAGGTAGGTAATTCTTAAGCAGTAAATATAATGGAGATCGAGTAATGACTAATAAAAAACGTATTGCACTGGTTACAGGCGGCATGGGTGGTTTAGGGACAGCTATCAGCCGTCGTTTACATGATGATGGTTTTACCGTTGTAGTCGGCTGCAGCCCTGCATCGGCACGCAAAAATGATTGGCTTGCTCAGCAAGCAGCAGAAGGCTACAACTTCCAAGCACTGGAGTGTGACGTTGCTGACTGGGACTCAACCGTACAAGCATTTGAAAAGCTCCACGCTGAAGTCGGCGCAGTTGATGTGTTAATCAATAACGCTGGTATTACACGTGATGGTACTTTCCGCAAAATGACTCCAGAAAACTGGAATGCGGTGATCAGCACCAACCTAAACAGCCTGTTTAACACCAGCAAGCAAGTGGTTGATGGCATGTTGGGTAATGGCTGGGGTCGTATTATTAACATTTCCTCAATCAACGGTCAGCGCGGCCAGTTTGGCCAAGTCAACTACTCTGCCGCTAAAGCAGGTGTTCACGGTTTCACTATGGCTTTGGCTCGTGAAGTCAGCGCCAAAGGTGTGACTGTTAATACAATCTCACCGGGCTACATTAAAACTGATATGACTGATGCAATCCGTCCAGATATCTTGGAAGGTATGATTTCAGGTATCCCAGTGGGTCGTCTCGGTTTACCAACAGAAATCGCTTCAATGGTTGCTTGGTTGGCTTCAGATGATGCAGCGTATTCAACAGGTGCTGACTTCACGGTCAACGGCGGTATGAATATGCAGTAAGACAGTAAAGGCTCCGCGCTGTAGTGCGGACATTACTGATCACTGCAACACCTGCGACACACTTATGCACGGCCCAACGTTTAGGGCTGTGCATAAGATATAACCGTAGCTCTGCAAGAGAGTTCGGCATTCGTCATATTTAAATAGAATACGACTTAGATCAGCACTTAGTTGCTGATTATATGGTACCTTGGTCGCATTCAAACCCAATACAGATCATTCTGCTATCCAAGCAGTTTATCTAACCACAGCACCACGCCGACATGCGTAGGCTTTTAACACGCGAGGATCTTGCATATCTATGGATATCAATCAAAACTTTTTAAACACCTATTGGTCAGGTCAAACCCCTTTTATTGCTAACTTATGCCTACAACAGTTGCGTATGGGTATTACACAGCATGATTGGTTTAAAGACTGTGACCATAGCACCTGGTTTGATGTGCCCAGCACTGACCTTGAACAACTGCAAGCAGAGTTCAACAACGACTGGATGGCTCTAGGCCAACAAACACTCAGCCAGCAAGATTTTACTTTCAGCGATCGTCGCTTTTCGAGCGAAAACTGGAACAATCCATTATTTGGTTCTTTAGCAGCGTTTTACCTGCTTAACTCAAAGTTTCTATTGAAATTATTGGATTTACTGCCAATTAATGATGAAAAATCTAAGCAACGCTTGGATTATTTAATCGAGCAAATGATTGCTGCTAGCGCACCAAGCAACTTCCTCATGAGCAACCCTGACGCCATTGAGCGCGCGGTGGAAACCAAAGGCACTAGCCTTGCCAGTGGTTTCTTGCACTTAGCAAGCGACATGAAAGAAGGCAAAATGCGTCAATGTGATGCAGGCGAGTTTGAAGTTGGCAAAACTTTAGCAACAACGCCAGGCACCGTGGTATTTGAAAACGAACTCTTTCAGCTGATTCAGTACAAGCCGCTGACTGAAACTCAATTCCAAAAGCCAATGTTTATCGTGCCACCCATTATCAATAAGTACTATATTCTCGATTTACAACAAGAGAACTCTTTAGTACGCCACCTTCTTGAGCAAGGTCAGCAGGTCTTCCTGATCTCTTGGCGCAACTTTGGTCAAGAACAGGCCCACGTCAGCTGGGAACAAGTTGTTCAAGACGGCATCATCAATGCTATACGCACCACACGTGCTATCAGCGGTGAGCGTCAACTGAACTGCATGGGCTTCTGTATTGGTGGTACTTTGTTGAGCTGCGCCTTAGCTGTATTGGCTGCACGCGGTGACACTGACATCGCATCATTGAGCTTATTTGCCACCTTCCTTGACTACGTAGAAACCGGTCCAATCGACGTTTTCGTAGATGAAAAACTTGTGGCTTACCGTGAGCGCACCATCGGTGGTAAAGACGGTAGCAAGTTCGGTTTATTCCGTGGCGAAGACATGGGCAACTCATTCTCAATGCTGCGTCCAAATGAGTTGTGGTGGAACTACAACGTTGATAAGTACTTAAAAGGCGAAAAGCCACGTGCTTTCGACTTGTTATTCTGGAACAACGACAGCACCAACTTCCCTGGCAATATGTACTGCTGGTACTTGCGTCACACTTACCTGCAAAACGATTTGAAATCAGGCGAGCTGGACATGTGCGGCGTGAAGTTAGACTTCGCGACAATCAAAACACCCACTTACTTACTGGCCACTCAAGACGACCACATCGTACCTTGGCACAGTGCGTACGCCAGTACCACTTTACTGAAAGGTCCAACACGTTTTGTGCTGGGCAGCTCTGGCCATATTGCCGGTGTTATTAACCCACCTGCAAAGAAAAAGCGTAACTACTGGGTCAATGACAAAATTGTTAAGTCGCCTGAAGCATGGCTAAAAGCAGCTGAGCAGAAGCCTGGCAGCTGGTGGAATGACTGGTTTGACTGGTTAGAGAAGCACAGCGGCAAGAAAGTCCCTGCAGTCACTGAGATGGGTAGCGCAGAATACCCAGCGATCGAAGCTGCACCCGGCCGTTACGTCATGCAACAGGGTTAAACCCAGCGTAATGTCCACTCAATGGGGCTTAATTTAACGATTAAGCCCCATTTTTTATGCGCCTTATAATTCCTAGCCCCCATCATACCTTCGAGGTCTAACCTATCATCTCTACAAGCTCTATGACTTCGTCTCTGCGAGGAGCTTAGCAACACGGCAGTCCATACCCGAGCACCGCACAGCTGGTTCAGTGGATTGCTTCACTGCGTTCGCAAAGACTCTGCACCATTTCTGCAAAGCTACAACACCCATCCCCGTGAGGAATATAACGACGTGACAGTCCACTCAACGACATAGCTCGTCGCATCACTGTGCCATCATGCAGTTTCAGCCGTAATAGCAGATTCTGAGGTGAATGAAATGCTCACGCAAATAGAACACTTCAATGGCATTTTTATCGCATCAGCCAACTTAATGGACGGACTGAACCCAGCGGTTGTGCGCCGTTTTGACTTAAAAGCACAGTTTGATTTTCTAACCGACACTCAAGCCTGGGGATTATTTGTACGCCACTGCAAGCAACTGCAACTGCCCTATCGACAAAAAAATCTGCCACAACAACTCGCCAGCCTTGACTGCCTGACGCCAGGCGACTTTGCTGCGGTAACACGCATGGCACGTTTTCATCCTTTATCCAGCGCCAGCGCCTTTGTCCAAACGCTGAACAATGAAGTGATGCATAAAGAACAAGTTAAACATCGGCGCATTGGGTTTTAACCCGCCGCATTTGAATCCAACTCAATTTAAGGTGCACTTATGCCGCCATTTATCGCTTCATTCGACCCCATTAAGACCCGCGTGATGGATTTTCATGCACAACTTGAATCCCTACAAGTGCGCATGCACCAGCACCATAGTCACTCCTCTTTTGGTGAGAGTTTTATTGCGTTTGCCATTGATGCACCTAAGCGTTATCGCGCAGACAACAGTGATGCTGAATACATGTTCTTTATTGATCCAATCCCTATAACGCGCACACTGGACACTCATGGATATCAGATTGTTGCCGACCCACAACTGCCCTCGTTAATGTTTCATGCATGGGCCAAGCAGGTTATTGATTGCATTCAATTAACGATCTGCGGTGATTGGCCCGCACGTGACCTGTGTGTGTTTCGCAGCTTTTTGCAAGCCTGCACGACTCGGCAACTCAGCTTTATAGCAGTTGATTTTAACTGGGCTGAGCCGCTGCATGCGCTTAAACACTCGTTGGCTGACTTTAATACGTTGTATGTGGTGATTGCGGGGGCAGCGTTTCCAGATTTAAACAGCTGTGCAACGCTAGAAAATGCCATCCAAGCCGCCTACCCAAACATTAAGAACCTCTACTTTGGCAATGAAATACGCCCTAAAACAACTTGCCAAGCACTACTACTTGGCGAATTTCAACCAAGCACATCCAAATTGGATGCAACAACTCAGCTGACAATATAAGACTCAGCACTTGAGCTAAAAGGCTACAATCAAACCTCACAACGATACCCAAAAAGGATTGGCTCTATGACACGTTTTTTTGCACTGGCTGTACTCGTATTAAGTCTTGCAGCTTGTGATAAACCCAGTGACAACACAGCAGCAACGGCTCCAGCACTGAATCAATGTATGAAGGACACTGACTGTAAAGGTGAGCGGATTTGCGAAAGTGGGCAATGCGTCAACCCCGCTGCGCCACAAACGTTACCTGCCACACCCGCACCAGCAACTGCCGCCCCTGCTGCACCAACAGTCGCCTATGAAGCACTAATTGTGTCTGGTGATGAAGCGGGTCCCTTTACCGTGCAACATACTGAAATGGGTACTGCTCTCACCTACCTATCACGCGCAGGCGTTATGAACCTGATGGAGTCTGTCGTTGAATACCCTGACGAGACTGGCTATGTAGCGGTTGAAAAAGCCTATGCATTTGGCCCAAATAAATATGTACTGATTGTCTCAACCGGCGAGAACGGACGCAGTTGCCCAGCAACAACTTATGCCTTGAGTTTTGATATACAAGGCGAGTACGTGGACGGATCAACTGAAATTGACGGCTGCTCAGAACTTGTCGAAGCCTTTGCTGATGGCAATAAGCTCAGCATTAAAAAAGAAGGCGAAACGACTGTTATTTATAATGCTGAAATAAAATAAATTTAACAGCACAGTCTGCAGTGAACCGTAGTGGCTGATGCATACCCTCAGTTAATCATCAGCTACGCTAGGGCGGGAATCATAGATTTTTTTGCAATGCCGCCGATCAAGCTCAGCAGCGCCTTTAATACTCTATTTTACCGCCCTAGCCCTCAAGCTCAGATACAAGTACAGACACCAGCCCACGCAAAGATGATGACTAAAAACCCCATTGGTATATAATCGCGCGCTTTGCTCAATCTAAATCGAGCCCACT
>CANRHT010000029.1 GCA_947630465.1 uncultured Pseudomonadaceae bacterium | reverse complement strand
GTGCGCACTATCGCCACTTGATCAGCCAAAGGTGGCGTAAACTCAGGCGAAGTGGAGCCATACACAGCAACCAGCGGCAGATTCAGCGCGGCGGCCACGTGCATCAAACCCGAATCATTGGACACAACTGCACTGGCACAGGACATTAAGTCAATCGCTTGCGCCAAGGATGTTTCTCCTGCGAGATTGTAGACTTCCTCGCGTAGACCCGGAATCAGCGCATCACGAATCTCTTCACCGCCCGGATGATCACTTTTCGAGCCAAAGATCCACACTTGCCAACCTTCACGGATTTTCGCTTCGGCGACTTGCGCATAATGCTCCGCCGGCCAGCGCTTGGCATCACCAAACTCAGCGCCCGGGCACAATGCCAACACTGGGCGCTCGCCAACACTCAAGTCAAAATGAGCCAATGCCAAATCACGCTCAGCCTGATCAATCTCAAGACGCGGTTGCGGATAGGGTTGCGGCAAATCAGCGTTCGGCGGATAGGCTAACGCCATAAAGCGCTCAATCATCAATGGGTAGCGCTGTTTATCTAGGATACGCAGGTCATTGAGCAAGCCATAACGCATCTCACCTTTCCAACCTGTACGTATTTTAATACCGGCAAAAAACGGCGTCAGCGCTGACTTTAAGGAGTTGGGCAGCAATATCGCTTGATCATATTGACCTTTAAGCTGCTTGCCAATGGTGCGCCGCGCAGCCAAATCCAGCACGCCGTGCCCAAGCGGAAAGCTCAGTGCTTGCCGCACTTGCGGCATGCGTTGCAAGATAGGCCGACTCCAGTCCGGCGCTAACACGTCAATATTGCAATCAGGGTGTTGCTGACGCAGACAGATAAATAATGTCTGCGCCATCACCATGTCGCCGACCCAACTGGGGCCAATAATCAATATATTCATAGTGCAGAGTTTCAAGCATCTCAACAGGCGCGGCAAGTGCCGGCAGAAAAAATGCTGACACCGACCTACAAATTAGTCTTTACGGACACGAAACCATGCGGCATATAAAGCGGGTAAAAACAGTAAGGTCAGCACCGTAGCGACCGTTAACCCACCCATAATAGCCACCGCCATCGGGCCAAAAAACACACTGCGCGATAAAGGAATCATCGCTAACACCGCAGCTAAAGCCGTCAGAATAATAGGTCGAAAACGTCGTACAGTGGCATCAATTACGGCCTGCCATTGCGTGTGTCCAAGTGCGATATCGGTTTCAATTTGATCAACCAATATCACTGAATTGCGCATAATCATACCTGATAATGCAATGGTACCGAGCATTGCAACAAAGCCAAACGGCTGATTAAACAGCAATAAGAACAAGGTCACGCCAATTAAGCCCAGCGGCGCGGTCAGAAGCACCATCACTGAGCGCGAAAAACTGCGCAGTTGAATCATCAAGAGTGATAACACTACTAGCAAGAATAACGGTACACCGGCCACCACAGAACTCTGACCGCGCCCCGCATCTTCAACCGTGCCACCCACCTCCAGCAAATAACCATCAGGCAAGGCATCACGTACACCTTGTAGGTGTGGCAAAATATCTTGCATCACATCCACAGCTTGGCGCTTGCCGTAAATATCTGCGCGCACTGTTACTGTGGGCAAGCGATTGCGGTGCCAAATCACCCCTTCTTCAAAGCCATATTCTAAATTCGCCACCTGTGCTAAAGAAATACTGCTGCCATGCTCGGTTGGAATCGCTAAGCTGCCTAGGCTGGCTAAATCCTCACGATCCTCTAGCGTGCCTCGCTGTAAAATTTCAATCAGCTCATTACCTTCGCGAAACTGCCCCACACTGGCACCCGACAAAGCACCGCGTAAAAACTCAGACACACTGGCGGTGCTCACTCCCAAAGCCCGCGCACGGTCTTGATCAATCTGCAAACGTACGATTTTGCTGGGCTCTTCCCAATCAAGATGCACATTACTCACATGCGGATTCTCTCGTACCACAGCGGCGACCTCACGCGCCAGCTCACGCACCTGGGCAATATGCTCACCGGTAACACGAAACTGCACGGGGTAACCCACTGGTGGGCCATTTTCCAAGCGGGTAATACGCGCACGCAGATCAGGAAACTGCGTGTGCATGGTATCGATTAACCAAGCACGCACCTGTTCGCGCTCTTCAAGGCCGGCGGTGATCATGACAAATTGCGCAAAACTAGTGGCTGGCAACTGCTGATCGAGCGGTAAATAAAATCGTGGCGAGCCTGAGCCAACATAGGCCACATAGTTTTCAATACCGGCGCGCTCTTTGAGCAACCCCTCAATGGTTTCCACATGGACTTGCGTGGCCTTTAATGACGCACCTTCAGCCAGCTTAATATCCAGCAGTAACTCCAAGCGGTTGGAGTCTGCAAAGAACTGTTTGGGCACAAAGCGGAAACTATAAATCGAGCCAGCAAACAACAGTACTGTGATCATAATCACAATATTGCGATGACTCACACACCAAGTAATCACCGCACGAATACGCTGATACAAGGGCGTGGCGTAGGGATCATGCTCGCCGGCTTGACTGCCATGTTTAGCCGCTTTGAGCTTGGCTAAATCCGGCAGCAATTTATCGCCCAAATAAGGCACAAACACTACCGCGGCAATCCACGACATAATCAAGGCAATGCCCACCACTTGAAAGATTGAGCGCGTGTACTCACCCACAGTCGAGGCGGCAGTGGCAATGGGTAAAAAACCTGCTGCAGTGATCAAGGTGCCGGTCAACATTGGAAAAGCAGTACTGGTCCAGGCAAAACTCGCCGCCTTGACTCGTCCCATACCCTGCTCCATTTTAATCGCCATCATTTCCACGGCGATAATCGCATCATCCACCATTAAGCCCAGCGCCAACACTAAAGCACCTAAGGAAATTTTATGCAGGCCAATACCGAAGTAGTTCATCAAGGCAAAGGTCATCGCCAAGACCAGTGGAATCGAAAACGCCACCACTAACCCAGTACGAAAACCTAAGGAGAAGAAACACACCAGCAGCACAATTAATAGCGCTTCAACCAGCACTTGCACAAATTCGCCCACGCTGGCTTCTACCGCTGCAGGCTGATCTGAGACTTTGCGCAGCTCCATTCCTAAGGGCAAAGTGTCTTGTAGGCGGGCAAACTCAGCTTCCAATGCTTTACCCAGCACTAAAATATCACCGCCAGCACGCATTGCTACGGCAATGGCTAAGGCATCGTCACCCATAAAGCGCACGCGCGGCGCCGCCGGATCATTAAAACCACGCCGCACATCGGCAATATCACCTAAGCGAAAGGTGCGCTCGCCGACACGCAGCGGAAACTCTCGAATCTGCTCTACGGTTTCAAAGTGACCACTGACACGTAACTGCACGCGATCTGTCGCTGTTTCAAAAAAGCCTGTTGCCGAAACACTGTTTTGTTCAGCCAATGCTTGCTGCACAGCTTGCAGTGGTAGACCTAAGCTGGCGAGGCGTGTATTGGACAATTCAATCCAAATTTTTTCATCCTGCAAACCCAGAATATCGACCTTTCCCACATTCTTGACGCGCTGCAATTGCAGCTGCACACGATCGGCATAATCCTTGAGCACGGCATAATCAAAGCCTTGGCCGGTGAGTGCATAAATATTGCCAAAGGTGGTGCCAAATTCATCATTAAAGAAAGGGCCTTGCACGCCAGGGGGCAAGCTGTGTTTGATGTCACCGATTTTCTTGCGGATTTGATACCAGAGTTCTGGTACATGTTTTGAGTTTAAAGAATCGCTAGCGGCAAAAGTAACCTGCGATTCACCGGGGCGCGAAAACGAGATAATCTTGTCAAACTCGCCGGTCTCCATCAGCTTTTTTTCGATCCGCTCAGTGACCTGCTGCGCCACTTCTTCCGCGGTTGCTCCAGGCCAGACGGTGTTAATCACCATCGCCTTAAACGTGAAAGGCGGATCTTCACTTTGTCCCAGTCCGCTGTAAGACATGCTGCCAATAATCGCCAGCAACACCATGGCAAACAACACCAAAGGACGGTTATTGAGCGCCCAAGCTGATAAATTAAAGCGCATCGACCTTACTCCTGCGCACTGAGTTGAACAGGCTGATTGGCACGATCAACGGCGCGTACTTGTTGCCCTGCCTGCAATAAATGCACGCCCGCGACTACCACCCATTCATTGCCCTGCAAGCCTTGCAGCACGGGCACATCAACTTGACCGAAAGCGCCAATAGTCACAGGCCGTTTTCGCACGGTACTGGTAGCAGGATCAACCACCCACACATAAGCAGCACCATCATCAGCCGTTACGGCCGACAAGGGCACACTCAACTGAGTGTCTTGACTGGCGCGTATATACACTTTGGCACTTTGCCCGAGCTCTGCAGCAACAGTGGCGGTACGAAATGCCACCCGCGCGGCGTAGGTGCGTGAACGCGAATCTGCTGCGGGTGCAATTTCACGAATCTCACCCGCCATACGCTGCTGTGGCTGTGACCACAGCACCACTTCAACGGATTGCCCCACTTTAAAACGCTCAATACCCTGTTCAGGCAAGTTAATCGCCACTTCTCGCTCACCATCCACCGCCAAGACAAACACTCGCTGCCCTGCCGCAACAACCTGCCCCGCCTCCACCTGCGCTTGAGCAATCACCCCGTAATAGGGGGCGCGTAACTGCGTGTAATCGGCTTGATTTTTCGCGGCAGCCAGCTCCGCCTGCGCTTGGCGCAAACGTGCCTGCCCCGCTTTGAACTGATTTTGCGCATTGTCATAGTGCGAACGGCTGAGTAATTGGCGCTCTAATAGTTTTTGATAACGATCGCGTTCTGCCTGCACCAATTGCAAGTTAGCTTGCGCAGCGGCGACTTGCGCTTGCATGGCCTCTAAATGCAAACGTACATCTTCTGGGTCAAGCTTGGCGAGCACTTGATCCGGCTGCACTCGTGTGCCCAACTCCACTAAGCGCTCAATCACCTTACCGCCTAAACGAAAAGCCAGCTCGGGCTCTAAGCGTGCGCGCACTTCACCGGGAAATGTCTGTGGCTGCGCACTGGATGATTGCGGCTGCACAACCATCACCGGACGTACGCTCGCAACAACAGGCTCGTCCTGACTGCACGCGGTCAATAGGCTTAAAAAGACAGCAATACATACATAAAAATAGCGCGGCGACATCATAAGTTGACCTTTAATACTGCAACGGGAACACATCAGGAATGAAGCATAGTAAGATACTGTACTCACGAGTTCACTATTTATTTACTATGTCTAAAACATTAGCGACAACCGGCCCTGGTCGCCCTAAAAACTTACTCAAACGTGCAGCCATTCTGGATGCTGCGCAGGTATTATTTTTACGTCAGGGTTATGAAGGCAGCAGTATGGATGCTATTGCTCAAGAAGCAGGCGTGTCTAAGCTCACGCTGTATAGCCATTTTGATGATAAAGAAACGCTATTTTGCGCAGCGATTGAAGCAAAATGCGAATCACAACTGACGCAGCTGTTTGTCAGCTCATCTGCTGCCGCACCTCACGATGTGCGCCAATGCTTGTTGACCATTGCTTACAGTTTTCAAGCGCTCATTGATAGCCCTGAGTCGCTGGCTATTCATCGCCTGATGATCAGTCATGCACTGAGCAGCCCTGAGTTATCTCAGTTGTTTTATCAGGCAACAGCTGTGCGCGTGTTGAGCAAAATGGAGCATCTGCTCACACGTATCCATGCCGCTGAGCAACTTGTCATAGCCAGTCCTAAACGCGCAGCGGGACACTTTTTTAGTTTGCTCAAAGGCACACGAAACCTGCAATTATTGGTCGGCTATCCTGCAGTTCATGCAGCTGCGGAGACACAACAACAGATTGAAGAAGTGGTTGATCTCTTTATTAAAGCCTATCAAGCCAACGGCTAAAACCTTATCAGCAAGGCTGTGCGTGCAGATTATTCTCGGGCACTGCTCAGCGTGTGGGGTTTCTTTTCTTGAGTAACTGCTTACACTAGCGAACTTTGTATTTTAAAACTGGATGCTTACCATGTCTGATCACGCTTTATTGCTCTCGAATCTTGGTTCACCGCGCTCAACTTCAGTGAGCGACGTACGCAGCTATCTGAACCAGTTTTTAATGGACCCTTATGTCATCGATATTCCATGGCCTTTGCGTCGTTTATTAGTCGGTGTGATTTTAGCGGTACGTCCTGCCAAGTCAGCAGCAGCTTACGCCTCAATTTGGTGGCCAGAAGGCTCGCCTCTTGTGGTTATTAGCCAACAACTCACCGATGCGGTGCGCCCACTCTGGCCACATGGCCCTACCACCTTAGCCATGCGCTATGGCGAGCCGTCAATCAGTACGCGTTTATTAGAATTAGCTCAGCAAGGGATTAAAACCGCCACCTTTGCTCCTTTGTATCCGCAGTTTGCTGACAGCACCACGACAACGGCAATTGAAGAAGCGCAAAAGTGCATTAAAAAGAATAACTTATCTTTACAGCTCAATATCGTTAAACCTTTTTATGCCGACCCTTTGTATATCAAAGCATTAGCCAAAAGCGCTGAGTCTGAACTGGCTCAAGACTTTGATCATCTTTTACTCAGCTTCCATGGTTTACCCGAAAGTCATCTAAAAAAACTGGACCCAACCGGCTCGCATTGCCTCAGCGATAAATCATGCTGTGAGACAGCCAGTCAAGCCGTTCTAGATACCTGCTACCGCGCACAATGCATACGCAGTGCAGAGTTATTTGCGCAGGAAGCTGGTCTTAAACCTGAGCAATGGTCCTTTGCGTTTCAGTCACGCCTAGGTAAAAACAAATGGATCGAACCTTACACCGATGCCACCTTAGAAGAACTGGCGGCACGCGGTGTGAAAAAGCTCTTGGTCATGTCTCCAGCATTTGTTGCAGATTGTATCGAAACACTAGAAGAACTCGGCATTGAAGGCCGCGAAGAGTTCATCGCTGCGGGCGGTGAAGAATTGGTGTTGATTCCGTGCTTAAACGCTCAACAACACTGGGCGCAAGCACTGACGCAGATCTGTGAAAATGCGATGCCTCAATAGAAAAGTACAGGCATAACAGTGCAACAGGTGGCTACAAGTGAGCCACCTTTGTTTAACAGATAAACATGCGACCTTTTTAGCGCTTCCCGCATTGCATTTACAACGTTATCCTAGGCATCTCATTTGTTAAGTAGGCGTTTTTAAAGTCCTTGAATACATCAACTGATACACATCGTTTTACTCTCGATTCCTTTGAAGCAGCACGTTTTGCTAATTTGTGCGGCCAATACGACGAGCATTTACGTTTAATCGAACAACGATTAAATATCACCATTCGCAACCGTGCCGAGCAATTTGAAGTGTTAGGCCCGCGTGAGCAAACACGCTCTGCCGAGCAGCTGATTCGCCGGCTGTACCGTGAAACTAAGCACACTGACCTCACCCCCGATACGGTGCATCTGTTTTTGCAAGAATCGAGCATGCAGGAGTTGTCTAATCCTACGGCAGCAAGCAGCAGCCCTGTGGCTTTGCGTACACGTAAAGGTGCGATTCGTCCGCGCGGTGAAAACCAACAAAACTATGTCAAATCAATCCTCACGCACGATATCAACTTCGGTATTGGCCCAGCAGGTACAGGTAAAACCTTTCTTGCAGTCGCCTGCGCCGTAGATGCGCTAGAGCGAGAGTTGGTGCAGCGTATTTTACTCGTGCGCCCTGCAGTTGAAGCGGGTGAGAAACTGGGCTTTTTACCCGGTGATTTATCGCAAAAAATTGACCCCTATTTGCGTCCACTTTATGACGCTCTGTACGAGATGCTCGGTTTTGAACACGTTACGCGCTTAATCGAAAAGCAAGTGATTGAAGTGGCCCCGCTGGCGTATATGCGCGGTCGCACGCTAAGCAATAGTTTTATTATTTTAGATGAAAGCCAAAACACCACCACCGAACAAATGAAAATGTTCCTTACTCGAATTGGTTTTGGCTCCACTGCAGTGATTACTGGGGATATCACCCAAGTTGATTTACCACGCGGCACAGCTTCTGGCTTGCTGCATGTTACCGACGTGTTAAAAGATGTCCCAGGCTTAGGTTTTACCTTTTTCAAATCCAGTGATGTGGTGCGCCATCCCTTGGTGCAACGTATCGTTGAGGCCTATGAAAGCCATAACTCTTCCAATGATTCTGCGAGAGAACTACGTCCTTGATCGAGCTTGATCTACAAATTGCTAGCACTGCTACGCCACTGCCCAGCCATGCTGATTTTTTAACTTGGTGCACACTGGCCTTACGCCAGCGCAGCAATGATTCCGAACTGACTATCCGCTTGGTTGATGCACAGGAAGGCTTAGAGCTCAACGCTACTTGGCGTGGTAAAGACTATCCAACCAATGTGCTATCTTTTCCAGCCGATATACCGGATGGCTTATTAGACATTCCACTGCTGGGTGATCTGGTGATTTGCGTGCCAGTCGTTGCACAAGAAGCTGCCGAACAACATAAAGACCTCAACGCACACTGGGCGCATTTAGTCATGCATGGCTGCTTGCATTTATTAGGCTATGACCATATAGATGACGCAGAAGCCGAAGAAATGGAAGATTTAGAACGCCAACTACTGGCTGAGATTGGCTACCCTGACCCTTATCGCGATAATCAAGACACGGATTTAATACCATCATGAGTGAAGATAATTCTAGCAGCGGGCATAAGTCATGGCTGGAAAAATTAACCAATGCTTTTGCCCAAGAGCCTAAGACACGCCAAGAATTGTTCGAACTACTGCGTGAAGCGAACCGTAATAAGCTACTCGATAACGATGCGCTCGCCATTGTTGAAGGTGCGATTCAAATCGCTGACTTACAAGTGCGCGATATTATGATTCCACGCTCGCAAATGATCAGTATCAAAGCCTGCCAGTCTCCAGAAGAGTTTTTACCTGCGATCATTGATGCCGCGCACTCGCGTTATCCTGTGATTGGTGAAAACAATGACGAAGTACTTGGCATTTTACTGGCGAAAGATTTATTACCGCTGATTTTGAAAAAAGAAGATCACTTTGATTTACGCGGCTTACTGCGTCCATGTAATTTCGTGCCTGAGTCTAAACGCCTGAATGTGCTGCTCAAAGAGTTTCGCGCCAACCATAACCACATGGCGGTGGTGATTGATGAATATGGCGGCGTCGCGGGTCTGGTCACTATTGAAGATGTACTTGAGCAAATCGTCGGCGACATCGAAGACGAGCATGATGTGGAAGAAGACAGCTATATCCGCACACTGCCCACCGGTGATTTTATTGTTAAAGCCCTCACGCCTGTTGATGACTTTAATGATTTCTTTAACAGTGGCTTTTCGGAAGATGAATTTGACACCATCGGAGGTGTTGTGATGAGCGCTTTTGGGCATTTACCTAAGCGCAACGAAACCATTGAAATCGATCGCATGCGTTTTCGTATACTCAATGCCGACAGCCGCCGCTTACATCTACTGCGTATTACACCTTTAGATAAAAACTCGCAGCACGGTGATTGATCGCTCCCCACTGCTCTGATTCACTTTAGGAATATGTACCATGCAATGGCTTACTCGCAGCGGCTGGCTGGGCAATAGCCTCAGTTTAGTCGCAGGCGCTTTGATTACTTTAACCTTAGCGCCCTTTGATCTGTGGCCATTGACGCTTATTGCATGCATGGTTTTATACTTAGGTCTGAGCAACCTTAATCCACGCCAAGCAGCGGTACGCGCCTGGTGTTTTGGTTTTGGTATGTTTGCCAGTGGCACCAGCTGGGTTTATGTCAGTATCCATGATTACGGTGCGGCCTCAGCGCCGTTAGCTTTTATTTTAACGGTCGCTTTTGTCGCAGGCCTCGCGTTGTTGTTAGCTTTGTTTGGCTGGCTGTGGGCTCGTTTTTTTCGACAAAACAATCACTCAATCAGCAATGCGCTGGGCTTTGCTGCTTTGTGGGTAGCAATTGAAGCCTTTCGCGGCTGGTTTCTCACTGGCTTCCCTTGGCTCTATATCGGTTACAGTCAGCTTGACGGACCTTTAGCTGGACTTGCACCACTGGGCGGAGTCTGGCTGATTTCTTTTGTATTAGCGCTGAGTAGCGTGCTACTCCTGACACTCTTCAAATACCCGCACTGGCCATCTCGTATAATCCGCATTGGTGTGTTGCTGGCGATGTGGAGTGCGGGCTTTCTTCTACAATCCTATCAATGGACACAGCCCTCGGGTGAGCCGTTGAGCGTCACGGCCATCCAAGGCAATATTGAACAGAATCTAAAGTGGGATCCGGCGCAAATTGAAGCGCAGTTACTGCTGTACCAATCACTGACTTTAAATACACCTGCCAGTGACTTAGTGATCTGGCCAGAAACAGCCGTACCCGTATTAAAAGAGCAAGCGCAGGGCTACCTCAACAGCATGGATCGCCTACTGAGCCAGCAGAACTCGGCCTTAATTACTGGTGTGCCACTGCGGCAACAAGACGGCTATGGTGATTTACGTTACTACAACGCAATCACTACACTGGGTGACAGCCAAGGTGAATACCGTAAGCAAAAACTCGTGCCCTTCGGCGAATATGTACCCCTGCAAGATCTACTGCGCGGTGTGATCGCTTTCTTTGATTTGCCCATGTCCGACTTTGCCCGCGGACCGAGCCAACAAGCACCGCTCAGCGCTAAAGGCTACAAAATAGCGCCTTATATTTGCTATGAGGTGGTGTATCCAGAATTTGCTACAGAGTTGGCCGCGCAAAGTGATATTTTACTGACCATCAGTAATGACACTTGGTTCGGCACCTCAATTGGTCCTATGCAGCACCTGCAAATGGCGCAAATGCGTGCACTAGAAGCAGGTCGTTGGATGATTCGCGCCACCAATAACGGCGTGAGTGCACTGATTGACCCTAAAGGCCAAATCACTGCCACTGTACCGCAGTTTCAACAAGCCATCTTGCGCGGTTCAGTCACGCCAATGCAGGGGCTTACCCCCTATCTGCAGTGGCAATCTTGGCCGCTGATTTTATTATGCGCCTTGTGCTTAATTACGGCTTATTTACAGCGCAAACTTCACCGTACTGGCGTATGAAACCAACTGGATAAGTGCCGCGCCGTAAAGCCTAAAAAGCCTGCGCGCAGCACCATAAACAGCAAGAAAGATATCCATAAACCATGATTGCCATAGCCTTGTAAGACCCAAGCAATAGGCGCACACACCAGCACGGCTAACAACATTGAGTTACGCATCTCACGCGCACGCGTTGCGCCAATAAACAAACCATCGAGCACATAACTCCACACTGCAATTAACGGCAAGAGCGCCATATAGATTAAGTAGTGGGCTGCGGTTTCTTGCACACTTGCAATATTGGTTTGCAAAGCAATAAACAGATCACCAAACCACCAAAACAACAGCGCAAACACACAGCTCGCGCCTAACGAATATATACTCACCAGACATAAAGCCCGTTGCAATGCTCGCGGGTCTTGCTGACCTAAAGCATGCCCGGTTAAGGCTTCTAAAGCGTGAGCCAAGCCATCTAGCGCGTAAGCACACAGCAACAAACCATTGAGCAACAAAGCATTCGCCGCGACAGTGCTATCGCCTAAGCGCGCACCTTGAAAAGTCACGGTAAAAAACACTGCTTGCAGGGCTAAACTACGAATTAAAATATCCCGATTAACCGCCAACAACGGCCGCCAGTTTGCCCAGTGTAAGAGGTATTGAACAAAGTTTAGCAAAGGCCCTTTATCCACATAACGCCACGCCAGCGCTAAACCTAATAGCGCCCCAGACCATTCAGCAATCACCGAAGCCCGCGCCGCGCCTGCTACTCCCCAGTGCAGACCAAAGACAAAGTAAATATCTAAGACAATATTGACTAAGTTGGCCAGTAGCAGCATCCATAAAGCTGCTCGTGCGTTTTGTAAGCCCAACAGCCATCCTGCTAACACATGCATCATTAAAGCTGCAGGCAAGCCATACAATCGAATTAAGACATAACGCTCAGCCAGTGTTTGTAGATCGCCGGATGTTTCCATCCAAGCTAAAACATGCGGTAACAAGGGTAAAATCAACGCTAAACACAATGCGCTCAGCACAATAACCAGTAACAAGCTTTGTAATAACACGTAACGCAACGCCTGCTGATCGTTACGCCCAGCCGCTTGTGCGGCAAAGCCTGTGCTACCCATGCGTAAAAAACCACAGGTCCACACCAGCATGGTATAAATGCTACCGCCTACAGCGACAGCGCCCAACTGATAGGCATGCGGCAAGCGCCCAACTACAGCACTATCCACCAAAGCCACTAAAGGTACAGATAAGTTACTCAAAATCATCGGGATCGCTAGCGCAAATAAACGCTGGCGTGTATCGGCATGTCGCCAAGCATCTGCGAGCATGACGTAAAATCGTTGCATAGTCAGAGCGCCCTAATCATTGCAGGCTGCATCAATACAACGCTTGATAAAGACGTCGGCGATACAGCGTAACCAGAGGATGCTCGGTACCTAACAGTGCAAACACTTGTAACAGTGTTGTATGTGCTGCGCCTTCAGCAAAGCCACGGTTACGGATGAATAATTTCAGTAAATTATCCAACGCAGGTTCGTATTGTTGTCGAGCCAACTGCTGAATGCTCAACTGGAAAATCGCTTCATCGTCATTAGCATCCTGACCTAAACGGGTTTTTAAATCAGCTATATCCGGTAGTTCTGCAGCTTGGCGTAAGAAAGTGAGTTGCGCGCGTACTGCAGCAACAGCGTGCTTTTCAGTATCATCTGTCACAGAGTTTAAAACTGCTTCGGCATCGGCCAAAGCACCACGCTCAACTAAACAGCGCGCAAATAACACCAAGGCGGCAGGTTGTTGATCATTACCGCTCAGCAATTCTTTCAGTACCGCTTCAGCTTGGGCAAATTCACCTTGATCAAACACCTGTTGCGCAGCCTCTAGTGGACTCTCAGTCTGCGGCGCAGGTTCAGTCACGTACTTAGCTAACATCGCACGAATATCCGTCTCGCTTTGTGCACCCGTAAAACCATCAACAGGCTTACCATCCTGAAACAATACAACAGTAGGAAGACTTTTAATCCCTAAGCGCGCCACAATATCTTGATCGATATCGCAATCTACTTTGGCTAGCAATAACTCGCCCTGATAACTTGTCGTAACTTTTTCTAGCAACGGCATCAACACTTTGCATGGCGCACACCACTGCGCCCAGAAATCAACAAGCACAGGTTTATGCATTGAGTTCTGTACAACCAATTGTTCAAACTGCTCAACACCCACCACATCAAATACAAAAGCAGTATCAGTCACGTTATGTCCTTTTTAAATAGAATAAGCTGAGCATTAAATTCAGAAATCATTGGCGACGTACTGCACGGTAGACTTTAAAGCCATCCCGTTCTGCTAATACAGTGCACTCACCAAGATGTTGCTCAATCAATGGTGGATACTTTAAAAAACTATTGGCAACAATTCGTAATTCACCGCCGACTTGTAAATGCTGCGCCGCTTCACGCAATAAGGTCTCAGTGGTTTCATATTGAGTATGTACACCCTGATGAAACGGTGGATTACTAATAATAGCGGCTAATTGCTTAGGGGCTGCATAGATACCATCACTTGCAATAGTGCTGGCGGTGAGTTGGTTAGCGGCTAAAGTCAGCTTACTACTATATATAGCAAAGGCATCAACATCGAGCATGCTCACCTGCGCATCTGGATAGCGCTGTTTCAGGAAGGAGCCGACTATGCCTGCTCCGCAGCCAAAGTCCAAATAATGCCCACTGGGCAGGTCGCCCAAACACTCTAGAAGTAATTGAGTGCCTAAATCAAGACGGCCATGGCTAAAGACTCCAGGCACACTCTGCACTTGAATAGACTCTTCTTTTGAATTGACCGTAAAGACTTTACTGGCGGCTACTAAATCTGGTACTCGCGGCTTAGTGGTGACCTCACAACGCCAAAGCTGGCAGTGCCTGGCACTATCAATTTTACTCGTACGTCCAAAGGCGGCCATTTGTTTGGCCGCTCGCTCTGCCCCTGCGCGCTTCTCTCCCACCAAAAACACAATCCCAGTGGGGACTTTTGCTGCCAGTTCTTGCAATAGATACTCTGTCAGCTCGCGCGACTTAGGCAAAAAAAGAACACCTGCAGCGTAATCAGCCGATGGAGCTTCGACCGAGAACGTACAGCGCTCAGAAAAGCGTTGTGATAATTGTTGAAACTCACCCGCATGCCAACTCCAGCCTTCAGCACTGGGTAATTCACACAACAACTCATCAGCGGGCAAACCTGCGAGTAATACCTTACCGTTAAACAGATCAATATTACGTAGCAGTACTTGGCTTTTGGGATCCATAATCACACACCTAAAAATATCAGTATATTTTAGCAGCAAACTACTGCGCTATGCAGAGTAGCTAACACGATGATATTTCATAGGCTGAAATTTGCGTAATAAGACTGCAGTAATTCCCAAGCATAAAAAAGCCCAACTGCACGTCTATGCGGTTGGGCT
>CANRHT010000028.1 GCA_947630465.1 uncultured Pseudomonadaceae bacterium | reverse complement strand
TTGATTGAACCCGCAATAAAATTGCCTTCCATCATCAATAATGAGTAGATCGTCTCTTGTACGCCAGCGGCGCCTAAAGAGTGACCTGATAAGCTTTTAGTGGAGCTGATCGGTGGTGCATTGTCACCAAAGACTTCACGTACTGCACGAATCTCAGCCACATCACCCACTGGAGTGGAAGTGCCATGCGTGTTGAGGTAGTCGATGGGTGTGTCAACTGTGGCCAGCGCTTGCTGCATGCAGCGTACGGCACCTTCACCGCTGGGTGCGACCATGTCGTAACCATCGGAGGTTGCGCCGTAGCCCACCACTTCAGCGTAGATTTTTGCGCCACGCTTCAGAGCGTGTTCCAGCTCTTCAACCACGACCATACCGCCACCGCCCGCAATCACAAAACCATCGCGTTTGCTGTCATAGGCACGTGAGGCTTTTTCAGGTGTGTCGTTGTATTGCGTGGACAGCGCGCCCATCGCATCAAACAAGCAGCTCTGGCTCCAGTGCTCTTCTTCACCACCACCGGCAAAGACGATATCTTGTTTGCCCAGTTGGATTTGCTCCAGCGCTTGACCGATGCAGTGCGCACTGGTGGCACAGGCTGAAGAGACTGAGTAGTTGACGCCTTTGATTTTAAACGGCGTGGCTAAGCAGGCTGATACGGTGCTACCCATGGTGCGAGTAACGCGGTATGGGCCAATACGCTTAACGCCTTTTTCGCGCAAGATATCAATGGCTTCCATCTGGTTTAGCGTTGAAGCACCACCTGAGCCGGCAATTAAACCGGTACGCGGGTTGGAGACATCTTCAGGGCTTAAGCCGCTGTCTGCAACAGCTTGCTCCATCGCTAAGTAAGAGAATGCAGCTGCGTCGCCCATAAAGCGCAATACTTTGCGATCAATGGCTTCTTCAAGATTGATATCTACAGTGCCTGAAACATGGCTGCGTAAGCCCATTTCAGCGTAAGACGGATTGAAACGAATACCGGTTTTTCCTGCGCGTAAATTCGCAGCTACGGTTTTTGTGTCATTACCTAGGCAAGAAACAATGCCCATTCCAGTGATTACAGCACGACGCATACTGGTCATCCTTTAGAAAGAGTCTGTGGAAGTAAATAAGCCGACGCGTAAACCTTCGGCGCTATAAATTTCGCGACCATCAACGCTAACGGTACCGTCAGCAATGGCAAGAATTAAAGAGCGATTAATAGTGCGCTTAATGTCAATTTGGTAAGTGACTTTTTTAGCAGTGGGAAGCACTTGGCCAAAAAATTTCACATCACCTGATCCCAAAGCGCGACCACGGCCGGGGTGACCTTGCCAGCCGAGGTGGAAACCCACCAATTGCCACATGGCATCAAGGCCGAGACAGCCTGGCATCACTGGGTCACCTTCAAAGTGGCAAGCGAAAAACCATAAATCTGGGTTAATGTCTAATTCGGCAGTGATTTCTCCCTTGCCGTATTTTCCACCGGTGTCACTGATGTGCACAATGCGATCGATCATAAGCATGTTCGGTGCGGGCAGTTGCGCGTTACCTGGTCCGAAGAGCTCTCCTCTGCTGCATTTGAGCAGATCTTCGTAGGTGAAGGCGTTTTGTTTGGTCATGCGGGCTCCTCAACGTGCCTAATCGTGTACTGCATGGGCGATGGATATCCATCTAACTAATTGGTTTCGCTAAACATATCAGCGTGTTTTTAACACATTTAATAACGCTTCACAAAAAAACTCTATTCAACTTAAGCCTTTGTACAGGCTGCGCCTGTCAATAAACGGCTGTTACAAGAGTCTTTAGCGCGAACTGCAGGGTTAGACCGCAGAACATTCATACAAGTCACAGCACAGTTTATCTGTCCGCGACTTGCGAGTCATCTCATGCATCCTTGGCGCTATTATACGAGGTTCATCGACCTAATAGGTCTATATCTGTTGCAAAGGTATATTTAAGCTAAAAACAGAGCCTTTTCCAGGCTGGCTGCTGACGCTTAATTCACCGCCCATATGCTGGGTGAGTGTGTAGGCAATGGATAAGCCTAAGCCTGTGCCACCGTAACGTCTGGAAATACTTTGATCGGCCTGATGAAACGCGGCAAAAATAGATTCAAGCTGTTCGCTGGCGATACCGATACCTGAATCAATGATTTCACATTTTAAGTCGATCTGTGTTGGTACTGTCGGTGTGCAGGTGACTTGTAGCGTCACGCAACCCTGCTCTGTAAACTTTAGCGCGTTGGCCAGTAAGTTCACTAGAATTTGTCGCAAACGCGTAGGGTCACCTCGCACCTGCAGCTGGTTGAGTTGCTCAGGTAGAACAAATTGCAGTTCAATATTTTTTTGTTCAGCACTGTATTTAAAAGCGTTGTGTAGCGCGGCAAATAGCTCGCTGGGTGCAAACTCAATGTGTTCCAGCTGTAAGGCATCATGTTCTAAGCGTGAAAAATCTAAAATATTATTGATCACTTCAAGCATTTGTAGGCTTGAGGTGTGGGCAATGGCGCTGTACTCGCACTGTTCGGTGCTCAAGTCGGTTTGCTCCAGCAGTTGCAACATACCTAAAACCCCGTTCATTGGGGTGCGTAACTCATGACTCATCATGGTTAGAAAGTCTGATTTGGCGTGGTTAGCGCGCTCGGCTGCTTGGTGAGCCTGTTGCAGTTGCGTGGTGTATTGATGTTGTGCGCGCTGGGCTTGCTGCAGGGTTTGGCTGAGTCGATTGATATGCGTGCTGAGTTCGCCCAGCTCACCTGTATCAATATCAGTTAGGGCTGGCGTGTTGTATTGTCCCGCTTCCAATGCTTGGAGTGTTTTGCGCATGTTTTGGATCGGGCGCGATAAGCTATAGGCCAGCATATAGGCCAGTGTCCAAATCACAAATAAAGCTAAGACAATCAGCCACAGCGCGCGGAAAACGGTATGCAGTTGTTGGGTTTTTAAAGCATTGTCGGTCATGCCTACGCGGACCTGGCCAATAACTTCATCACTGGCTGCTGTAGCATTGCTGGCAGATAAAAAGAGAGGGTCTAATTCAATGGTTTGCCGGGTAATTTGCGCGTAAAAATCCAAATTAGGCTTGTGCTGTACAGTGTTTTTTTCTTGACGAATAAGGCGCTGGCCTTGCGCGTCATACATTTCAATAAAGGCAATATGTGGGTGTTTTAATAAGCCTTGTAGCATGGGCGTTAAGGTTTGTAAGTTGCCTGAAATCACACTGTATTCGGCTGCGGGTGCCAGTTGATCAGCAATCAGTTGCCCCGCGTTGGCCAGCTCCTCTTGTAAATTCTGTAGGCGTGACGCGGTAAAGTAACCCGTGATTAATACCGCAATCAGCACCGCAGGTAATAAACTGACAAAGAGCGTATGTCGCTGAATGCTACCGCTGAGTAAAGGTTTCATGGCTGCCCCAAGTTGCGTTGCAGTTGTTGCGTCAGCTTCTTATTGCTGGCTTTGGGGATGCCTAAAGAGCGTGCCACTTGCGCGTTACTGATCACTTTATAATGCGTGGGGTACAAGCTTGCTGGCCAGCTCTGTTCAGGGGTTTGTAAGATATCTTGCAAGCTGTGCAACCAATCGTCTTGATCGCTGTAAGTGGATGCCAAGCTGCCCGCACGTATAAATGCAGCGCTAGGGCCAATCAGAACTTGTTTGCGTGCATAGCTGCTGAGCAAAATACTTTTGATGGTATTGGAATTGTAAATGTGCGTGTCGTCTAAACCCAGCAAGACATCCGTTTGGCTGAGTAAATTGCTCAGGCTGCGCGCGTCGAAACTGTCTGGCCAGTAGTGTTTTTTCAGGGTCAGTTGCTCTGCTTTAAGTGCTTGGGTCAATTGCTCTAATAAAAATGCGCTGTGATTACCGTAGAGTACGCCCACATTTTTCACCCCGGGTAGCATGGCTTTTAATAGCGCCACTTGCCGCTCAGGTGCAGGATCGCTCCACATAAAAGTCAGGCGGGCAGGTTGTGTATTGACCAGACGGTGATGAGCTTGCACACGACTGACTTGTAAAATAAGGGTTGCCGGTGCGTTTTGTGTCAGTTGCAAACGCCAATCTAATAGGGCTGGACCGAGTAAAATCAGTTGCGTATCAGCGTCGAACTGCTGCTGTGTTTGCAAAGTCGCGCGCGGCATATACGCAACCGACCGCTCAGGCAATAGCCGTGCGAGTGCGTCACTGAACTCGCGTACAGCGGCACTGTCTTGATCAGCACTTAAAATAATCTGCGCCACGGCGGGCGGGCTGAAGCCGGCTAACATGATGGTACATATGCAGAGTAAGCGCAGTATCGTACTGCGCATCATCCCTTTAAAACTCCAATTGCACAGTTGCATAAGCAGTGTCATGGGAGTTGTCCTTATGGTTGGTGCGTCCTATGGGCTGATTGTTCAGTTTCTTCTGTAGGTTACCCGCGAGCGTTACGCGTTTATCAGTCCAGTTAAATTGTTTGGCGATGCGTAGCCGAGCCAGTTGTAAATCGTTTTTGTTCAATTGTTGTGCGGCGAAGTACATCAGGCTGCTGTTCCAGCCGTGTTCCCAGTTGTGTATCCAGGTAAAAGAACCACTGTGGCGTGGGGTGACATTTTGATCGAGTTGATTGCTGGCATCGTCTTTAATGTAGGCGTAGCTCACGCGCAAACGGTCGGCGAGAGTGGCCTGCCAATTGCCTTCCAGTTCAGCGCCGTAAAAACGTGCATGATCATTATTGTTTAAGTCAAATGCCTCTAAAAGCGGCCTGACACTGATCATACGGGTGATTTTTTCTTCGAACAATTTGATATCAATTGAGGCACGCTGCTTGGCAAAATGGCCGTTGTAGCCCAACTCATAAGCACTGATTTTTTCTTGTTTGAGTAGGCCGCTGCCTTGCGCGCTGACAAAAAAGTTTGCGGTGTTGCCGCTGCTTAATGCAGGGCGTAAATCACGTACTCGGTATTGCCAGTCAGCGTGGTTTTCAAACATATCCGGTGAGCGTATGGCTTCACTGTATACCGCACGAAAACCATGGGCTGGGGTGAGCAGGTAATTGACGGCTAAACGCGGTGAGAATGAATCGCCGTTACTGCTGTCATGTTCGAACATGCCGCCACCTTGCAGCAACCAGTGCTCGCTGGCGTACCACTCAAATTGGCTAAAAGCGCTGGTGATGTCTTTACGTTGGCGTCCATTTAAAAAGGTTTGTGAGCGTGCGCGATCCGAGCGATAGCTTAAACCACTGATTAAACGCAAGCTGTCAGAGACGCTGTAGGTGTCTTGCAATTGCAGATCAAAGCGCGCTTCGCGGCTGTTCTCATTGATGAGGCCGCAACTGTGATCAATAATGTTGCCAGGTTTGGGCAGGGTGCTTAACACAGTGAGCTGGGCAGGACTGAACACTGTGAAATCGCGCTTTACTTTAAATAATTCGTCACGCTGAGTTGCAGATAGCGATTGCCAGAAAGTACCCAGCTCTGGGCTGAAACTGATTTGTGCATCACAAGCACGCCACTCGCGTAGACGCTCCCATTGTTGGGCATTGGCTTGCAGCGAAATGCTGTGCTGTGCATTGAGTTCAGTATTCCAGCGCAGACTGGCAGCGTAATCTTTGGCTTGCACATCTGAGTTAGGGTCTTGCTCGTTGGGTTTGGGTCTGATGTTCTGGGCAAACACCGAGCGATAGTTGTTGTTAACCTGATTGCTGCCTTCTTTAAGAGCCAGTTGCCAATCGAGGCTATTGTCTTCATCGAGTTGATGATTGGCGCGTAAATTAAAACGGCTTAAGCGACGTCCATCACGAAAATCACTGCCGTCAGGGCGTTTATCAAAGCCGTCATCGCTGAGTCCTGATAATGATAAGCGCATATCAGAGCGTGCAGAATGCCAAGCTTGGCGCGCATACCAATCACGAATGCCGTTATTGCCTATATTGGTTTTCAGTAGCGTGCCGTGGCTGTCTTTCGCAGGCGTGGTGATGATATTGATCACGCCCAGTAAGGCGTTGGCACCATAGCTGACGGTGTTGGGGCCACGAAACACTTCAATGCGCTGAATATCTTCAATGGCCACCGGGAGGTCAGCCCAGTCCACCTTGGCAAAGCCTGCGCGATACACCGAGCGGCCATCGATCAATACTTGCAAACGCCGCGCTTGCCCGGCACTGGTACCGTGGTAGTTGACCGTGGTGAGGTTGTTACTGTCAGGTACCACAAGCATGCCGGGCACTAACCGCAGAACATCGGTGATATTGCGCGCACCGCTGGCTTCAATCAGTTCGCGATCAATAGTACTGATACTGCCGGGTACGGCTGCAGGTGCTTGGTACAAGTGAGTGGCGGTTAACACTTCTGGTAAAGCCAGATCGCTGACAAATAAATCGTCGGCCAAAGTCGCTTGCACTGCAATCGAGGCTAAAACGAAAGGTAGTACTCGGTGCGGACGCGTAAACATCTGCAAAATAAGCCTGCGCTGCAAAGGCGTGCCTCGTTGTATGAAAAATAAATATATTAAAGAAGTGCTAAGCACATCAAAAGTATCGTTGCAAACGCAGTGAAGCAATCCGGCCCGCAAACCGCACAGAGCTAAACCATAGACTGCCACGTCGCTAGGCTCCTCGCAGAGACAGTAGCGCGTCTTTGCGAACGCAGTGAAGCAATCCAGCTTGCAAACCGCACAGCGCTAAACCATAGACTGCCAGGTCGCTAGGCTCCTCATGGAGACGGAGTTTAGCAAAAATAAACTGATTAATAGTTTAACCGATAATTCTAAACACTGGTTATGCTTGATTAGCACCGTATAATGGCGCAATCGCCGATTTACGGTAGTAGAGAGCCGCAGTATGACTATAAAGAAGCCCATTGCAGTGTTAGGCGGTGGTAGTTTTGGTACCGCCATTGCTAATTTGTTGGCCAGCAATCAGCACGATGTGCGCTTATGGATGCGTGATGCCCAGCAAGCGCAAGCAATTAATGAGAACCGGCAGAACCCGCGCTATCTAAAAGGCGTGCAGGTGCTTGACGGTGTGTTGGCGTTGACTGATTTAGCGGCGACTTTGGCTGAATGTGACTTGATTTTCGTGGCGTTGCCGTCAACGGCATTGCGTTCGGTGCTCACACCTTATGCTGACGTATTGAGCGGAAAAATGCTGGTCAGTACCACCAAGGGCATTGAGGCCAAAAGCTTTTTGTTGATGAGTCAAATTCTTGAAGATATTGCCCCGCAGGCGCGTGTGGGGGTGTTATCCGGGCCTAACTTAGCCCGCGAAGTGGCGGCGCATGCGCTCACCGCAACAGTGGTTGCCAGTGAAGATCAAGCTTTATGCCAGACCGTGCAAGCGGTATTACACGGCGCAACCTTTCGGGTCTACGCCAGCGCTGATCGTTTTGGTGTTGAGCTGGGTGGCGCATTAAAAAATGTCTATGCCATTATCGCCGGAATGGCCGCAGCGCTGGACATGGGTGAAAACACCAAAAGTATGCTGATTACCCGAGCGCTGGCGGAAATGACCCGTTTTGCGGTGAAACTCGGCGCCAATCCCATGACTTTCTTAGGCTTGGCGGGTGTCGGTGACTTGATTGTGACCTGCACATCCCCGAAAAGCCGTAATTATCAGGTAGGCTTTGCCTTGGGCGAGGGCTTAAGCCTCGAAGAAGCAGTGGAGCGCTTAGGTGAGGTGGCTGAAGGCGTAAACACCTTAAAGGTGCTGAAAGCCAAATCTCAAGAAATGGGCGTGTATATGCCGCTGGTCGCGGGTTTGCATGCCATTTTGTTTGAAGGGCGTACCCTTGAGCAGATTATTGGCGCGCTGATGAGTGGTGAACCGAAAACAGATGTTGATTTTATTTCGCTTGATGGTTTTTAAATGAGGACTTGTAAAATGACACCAGCAGAGAAAACAATCCGCCGTGAGTCAATGGTGTTGCGTGTGTTATGGATGCTGTTGTTTTTAGTGGTGTGGCATATAGCTGTACCATTGTTAGGTCTTGTGGTTGTAGCGCAGTTATTATACCGCCTGTTTTATGGTGCGCCGAGTTTGCACTTTATGAATTTTGGCGACAGTTTAAGTCAGTACCTGGCACAGATTGGACGCTTTGCGGTGTTCAACACCGACGCGCAGCCGTGGCCGGTTGCCGATTGGCCGCGAGCGCATGTGGCTGATGGTGAAGCCGCACATAGCCCTAAAGCCAAGCAGACTACAGATGTGTCGCCGGCGCCCGCTGCAGTTGTGAGTGAGCCTGAGTTAGCTGCTGAGTTAGAGCCAGAGCAAAGCCTTGACGAGTCGGCGCTCGCCGATGAGCAGAGTGTCGATGTTGAGGCTGCTGAGGCTGACGCTGTTGAGACTCAACTTGTTGCAACTGAAGGGCTTGATCTTGCTGCTGAAACGGCTGAAACAGCCGACAGCTTAGCTGCGCAAACAGCTGATGCAGTCCCCACGCTGGACGAGGTTGTAGCTGAGCAAGATGAGCAACCCGCTGTAGTGATTCAGCTCCATAGCGATGACGCTAAATCATGAAAGTCTGGTTGTTAAGGCATGGCGCTGCAACGCCCTATCAACAACATGATGCTGAGCGGCAATTAACCGAGCAGGGACGTTTGCAGGTCTTACAGGCCGCACAATGGTTAACGGCGATTAAGTTTGATCGCGTACTCAGCAGCCCTTATATCCGTGCACGGCAAACAGCAGACCTGTTGTGTACGAGCATTGGCCATACTGGCACCATCGAAATTGTGCCTTGGTTAACGCCTGAAGACGAGGTGCGTGCCGTCACGCGCAAGCTCGATGGCTATGCCGTAGAAAACTTATTACTGGTGGCGCACCAGCCCTTGTTAGGTGCTTTAGCCAGTTGGCTCACCGATGCTGATCGAGCACACGGCTTGCCAATGGATACCGCCAGTGTCGCCTGTCTTGAAGGTGATTTTATTGGCGCGGGCATGATGCAATTACGCTCGTTGCAGCATGTTGACCTATAAAACGTATACCCTCCGATAGCCAACCGTCCATAGAGTAAGGAAGAGCGAGTGCCTGCTGCAGTCCAAGAAATACGTATTCAATTACCGCATATTGATTTAGCCGCGCGGGTGTATGGGCCTGAAGATGGTCAACCTGTTCTCGCGCTGCATGGCTGGCTGGATAACTCCATGAGCTTTGCTTTGCTCGCACCTAAGTTGCAAGGTCTGCGCATTGTCGCTATTGATATGGCTGGACATGGTTATTCGGGGCATCGCGCACCGGGAGCAGGTTATCAACATTGGGACTATGCCCTCGATGCTTTAATGGCCACGCAGCAGTTGGGTTGGGATAAGTTCTCTTTATTAGGGCATTCATTGGGCGGTATTATCAGCGTGCTGATTGCTGGCGCTGTGCCTGACCGTGTGGAGCGCGTGGCGTTGATTGATGGCATAGTGCCGGAAACCAGCGAAGGCGATACCTCACCACAAAAGCTCGGTGAAGCTTTGTTGGCACACATTGATTTAGCCGCCAAGAAAAAAACCATCTACAGCAGTATTGAGCAAGCGGTTAAGGTGCGTATGCGCGGTTTTATGCCGGTCAGTCGTTTGGCCAGCGAGTTGTTGGCACAGCGCGGCTTAAGTCCGGTAGCGGGTGGTTATGTGTGGAACAGTGATTCGCGCTTAACCCTGCCTTCGCCACTGCGTTTAACTCGCGCTCATGCCGCGGCTTTTGTCGATGCGGTAAAGTGCCCGATGAATTTGGTGGTGGCTGAGCAAGGCTTGGTGGCGACCATGCCTGAGTTTGCAAAGTTTCTCAGCACTTTAGATCTAGATATGCAACGCTTGCCGGGTGGTCATCATTTACACCTGGATGACGAGCAAGGCGCACAAGCGGTTGCTGAATGTATACAAGCTTTTTTTGCTAAGACTTAATCTTTAGCACTGTGCGATAGGGGAGATGGATGGTCTTCTTCGCGCACGAATAACACAGCTCCTAAGTCGTTACTCAGGGCTCAAACTGCACAGGTGATGTGGGTGAAATGAATATGCGTAAATGGATGGTTAACATTGTAATAACAAGTTGGGTTGCTGTGCTCAGCGGTGCTGCGCTTGCGTATGACTTTACTGATGTGCTGGCGCTTGAGTCACTGCATGACGCCAAAGTGATTACTCAAGAACAGCTCAGTCCCCTAGAGAAAATTTACCCACAGGGCTCTGTGCGTCGTATCAGTGGCAAAATGCGTTACAGCGGTGAAGTATTGGTGCGCGGCTCAGTTGATGTGCTGACTGTGCAATTAGCGCAAACCCATGAGGTGTTAGACGCTTTTGCCGCCAGTCGCATGCTCTTGCAGCAGCAACAAGCCGATATGCTGTATTGGTGCGTGGCACGCGAGTGCGGGCCGAGTAATTTATGGGCCAACCATGTGTTTAATAATGCACGCTTATATGGCCCCGATGATCGTCAGGCGTATGCACTCTTTCGTTTAACCGAAAATGAACAGTCACAGTTGATTGCGGTCTACGCTATTACGCGTGGCAATGGCCGCGGTTTTTTACATGTTGAAGCTTTTCAGGCTGAACAGAATTTGGCTGACTTACTGCCGACTGCTACCACCTTGGAACGCCAACTGGCAACCGATAACCAGTTGCGTTTGCCCAGTTTAGTGGGTGAGCCACAGGCGGCTTGGGTCAAGTTGTTAACGCGAGCATTAAATCAAAACAGCACGATGCGCATCAGTCTTGCTGGAGCTTCTGCTCAGGATTGGCGTGACACACTGGTCGAGCATGGCGTGCGTGCGGCACGTCTTGAATTAGAAAACGATGTTGATCAGCCTGGCTTACTGTTACAGCGTTTGCCTTAATTAGCTCTTTCACTGGACGATACCCATGCTCAGCAATGACCGCCTTTTAGGACAAATCCTACTGCTTGTTTTACTGGGCGCCTGTTTATGGGTGTTAGCGCCCTTTGTGACCGCCTTGTTTTGGGCGGCTGTTTTAGCCTTTGCCAGTTGGCCCTTAATGCGTTTTCTGACGCGCAAGCTCAATGGCAACACCTCGTTAGCGGCAGGACTCCTGACCAGTGGCTGGGTGCTGATTGTTGCCGGACCTTTGGTGTGGCTGGGTTTTAATATCGCTGACCATATTAAAGCTGGCACTGAGTTGGTGAAAAACCTGCGGGTCACGGGTTTGCCAGAAGCGCCTGAGTGGTTAGCCAATGTGCCTATGGCGGGTGACCGTTTAGTGGATCTGTGGCAAACCATTGATCAGCAAGGTGCCGCTTTATTAACTACAGCTAAACCTTATATGGGGCAGACGGGAAACTGGCTGTTAGCGCGCAGCGCCAGTATTGGCGCCGGTATTTTAGAGTTAGCGCTGAGTTTATTATTGGTGTTTTTCTTTTACCGTGACGGCCCACGTTTAGCGCACTTTGCGACCAGTTTGGTGGAGCGTTTAATTAAAGAGCGTGCTGATTACTATATTGATTTAGTCGCTGGCACTGTGCGCCGAGTGGTCAATGGCGTGATAGGTACTGCCGCGGCGCAAGCAGTGATAGCGTTATTGGGTTTTTGGATCGCGGGTGTACCCGGCGCACTCTTGTTAGCGGCAATGACCTTTATGCTGAGCTTAATTCCGATGGGACCACCATTGGTCTGGGCACCGGCTGTGGCTTGGTTGTTTTGGCAGCAAGACTATGGCATGGCCATTTTTATGTTGCTGTGGGGCTTTTTAGTGATCAGCAGCGTGGATAATTTTTTAAAACCTTATTTGATCAGCCGCGGTGGGAACTTACCCTTGGTCGTGGTTCTAATGGGTGTATTCGGTGGGTTATTTGCATTTGGATTTATGGGACTGTTTTTAGGCCCAACCTTGCTAGCGGTGGCTTATAGCTTAGTCAGTGATTGGGTGGCGAGTAATCAACCGAAAATTGAACAGCTTAAATAGCTCACTCAAAAGGATAAAAATTATGCGCTTACAATGGTTATGTTTGCCTTTAATGGCAGTGATGTTGGTTGGTTGTGCGGCTAAAACTAATCACCGTAGCAGTTGTGCACAGCAACTTGAGGCCGCATGGCAGGAGCTGGATTTAGCTAAAGCCGAAGGCTTTGCTGGAACAGTCAGCTACTCTAAAGCGCTAACCTTGATCACAGGTGCCAAAACTCAGCAGCAATTTGAAGCCTACGCGGGCTGTACCCGCAAAGCAGAAAAAGCGCGCTTTTATATTCGCGAATCACGTGCCGGACGTTAAGCGGTAAAACCTGCGTGCGACATGGAGTCCGTTTCTAGTATTTATCTTTGCAAGGTTCGCCATTGCTGGCTAGGATACGCCGATACTAGAAACGGAGTTGTACCCCATGCGCAATCAATTGGAAGCCTGTATTCATGCAGTTAATCAGGTTGTCTTAGGTAAAGAGCAGGCTGTACGCCTAGCGATGACCTGTTTACTGGCACGCGGCCACTTACTGATTGAAGACTTGCCCGGCATGGGTAAAACCACCTTAAGCCACACACTAGCGCAAGTGTTAGGCTTGGATTATCAGCGAATTCAATTCACTTCAGATGTATTACCGGGCGATATCTTAGGTCACTCGGTGTTTGATCGTGACACGGGGCAGTTTGTATTTCACCCAGGTCCCGTGTTTGCAGAGCTGCTGTTGGCCGATGAAATCAATCGCGCTACCCCTAAAAGTCAAAGTGCCTTGCTCGAAGCGATGGAAGAAGGGCAGGTGACGATTGAAGGTGCGACGCGGCCATTGCCGGAACCTTTTTTCGTCATAGCGACGCAAAATCCGGTCAGCCAAGGTGGCACTTTTAGTTTGCCTGAATCGCAACTGGACCGTTTTTTGATGCGCCTGTCCTTAGGCTATCCGAGCATCAGTGCCGAACGTGAATTGTTGCAAGGCACGACTCGCCGGCACATGCTGAGCAACTTAAAACCCTTGATTGAACGTGCAGATTTATTTGCCGCACAGCAACAAGTCAGTGCTATCCGTGCCAGCGATACCTTAATCAATTATATCTTGCGCTTAGTGGAAGCCACGCGTATCGATGCACAATTGGCCTTTGGCCTGTCACCGCGGGGCAGTTTAGCGTTACTGGCTGCGGCTAAGGCTTGGGCATTTTTAGCTGGGCGTGATTATGTGATTCCTGAAGATGTGCAGGTGGTGTTTCCAGCTGTTGCTGAGCACCGCTTACGCGAGCAAAACAGCCCCAGTGGTCTTGGCAGTGCGGCGATTGTGAAACGCCTGCTTGCTGATGTGCCTGCACTCTAATGTTCAAGACTCTGCGTAATCGGCTCAAACAGTGGTTTGCAGGCTGGCTGGCGCGACGTATTCCGCCGGTGCAGCGTCTGCGTTTGCAGCAAAAGCATATTTTTATTATCCCCACGCGCATCGGTATCGCTTATGCCGGAGCGCTGGTGTTAATGCTGTTGGTGGCGATCAATTATCAAAACAGTTTAGCGTATGCGTTGACATTTTTACTGGCCTCGCTGGGCTTGCTGACGATGTTTCATACTTGGCGTAATTTGGCGGGGTTGATCGTTTCAGCAGCGGGCAGTGAAGCCTGTTTTGTTGGCGAGCAGGGTTTATATCGACTGCGTTTGCACAGTGATAGCCATGATTATCAAGCCATCGCTGTGGGCTGGCAGCCGCAACAGTTAACTGTGTTGGATGTGCAGCGCGGCGCTGAGCAGAGCGCAGAACTCAGTTTAATCGGTCAGCGCCGCGGTTGGCAGCAAGCACCGCGTTTGCGACTGGAAACGCGCTTTCCGTTGGGGCTCTTTGTGGCCTGGAGTCAAATCGATTTAGCGCAAGCTGTATTAGTCTATCCACAGCCTAAAGACGATCCGCTGCAGGTCAGTGCCGGTGTTGGTGAGGAAGACGACAGTCAGCACAGCAATGAACGTGCAGGGGTGGATGATTATCATGGCTTGGCGGTGTGGCAGCCCGGTGACTCACTGCGCCGTATTCATTGGAAAGCATGGTCGAAGGGGCAAGGTTTATTTATTAAGCAGTTTTCTGAGCAACAAGGTCAGCAGCAGATTTTGGATTTTGAACGTTTATCAGGGGATGTTGAACATCGCTTGTCCGTTTTATGTGCGCAGGTGCTTAAGCTCAGTGATACGCAGCAGTTGTTTAGCCTGCTGCTACCAGGGCAACAGATCGGGCCTGATGCTGGGGCTGAACATCGCCAGCGCTGCTTACGTGCCTTGGCCTTGTATGGAGTAGACAAGCCATGAGTGCTGAACGCCAAGGTGTGAAAATCGCACAAGACATTCCACGCATCAGCCTGATGTGGTTATTGGTGGCGCAAGCACTGGTGATTATTCCGCATTTAATGCATGTGCCGTTGTGGTTGATTGGGCTCTGGCTGGGTTGTGCCGCGTGGCGTGTGCAAGTGTTTCGCATGCGCTTGCCATTTCCTAATAGCCTCTTTAAAGCGGCATTGATGCTGGGCAGTGCTTTTGCGGTGTATTTGAGTCGTGGCAGTTTAGTGGGTTTAGATGCCGGTGTGGCGCTGCTGATTACCGCATTTATTTTAAAATTACTGGAAGTACGCACGCGCCGAGATGCTGTAGTGCTAATTTTTTTAGGCTTTTTTACAG
>CANRHT010000027.1 GCA_947630465.1 uncultured Pseudomonadaceae bacterium | reverse complement strand
AAAGCCATTTGTTGGGCTAAATGCTCAGGTAAACAGGCGCGTCCAGTTTCTTCCTCAACCTGCCGTGCAGCAGCAGGATCGTCAGCAAAAGGCAACATAGCAGCCTGATCCATGTGTAGCAGGCTCATGTGTTTACAGCTCCAGTAACCTGCCGCCATCAGTACAAGACTTAAGATAATAGCCATGGGTTAAACCTCCGTTGGGTGCAGTGCCGGGATTGTGTTGTGCGCAGCTTGTTGCGCTGGTTGGCGTATTGTCAGCCAAGCGTTAAATGCCATCAAGAGCATACCCAGCACAAACAGTGAACCGCCAATTAAGCGAGCAATGTAGCCCGCATGTGAGGCGTCGAGCGCTTCAACAAAAGAGAAAGACAAGGTGCCGTCATCATTAATCGCGCGCCACATTAAACCTTGAGTGATACCGTTGACCCACATCGCCGCGATATAAATCACCGTACCAATGGTGGCCAGCCAAAAATGCAAATTAACCAAACGCATGCTGTACATCTGCGTTTGACTCCAGAGTTTTGGAATCATGTGATACAGGCTACCAAAGCTGATCATCGCCACCCAGCCTAAGGCGCCAGCATGCACATGACCAATGGTCCAATCTGTGTAATGCGACAGCGAGTTCACGGTTTTGATTGCCATCATGGGGCCTTCAAAGGTCGACATACCGTAAAAGGCCAGCGATACCACTAAGAAGCGTAAAATGGAATCACTGCGCAATTTATGCCAAGCACCTGACAGGGTCATCATGCCGTTAATCATGCCGCCCCAGCTTGGCGCGAGCAGAATAACCGACATTGCCATCCCTAAACTTTGCGCCCAATCCGGCAACGCTGTGTAGTGCAGATGGTGCGGACCAGCCCAGATATAGATCGAAATAATCGCCCAAAAGTGCACGATGGATAAGCGGTAAGAATAAATGGGACGGTTGACCTGTTTCGGTACGAAGTAATACATCATCCCGAGAAAACCCACTGATAAAATAAAGCCCACAACGCTGTGGCCAAACCACCATTGCACCATGGCGTCAGTGGCTCCGGAATACACCGGGTAGGACTTCAATAAGGTCACTGGAATCGCCAGGTGATTAATAATATGCACCATGGCGGTGACAATAATAAAAGCACCATAAAACCAGTTAGCCACATAAATATGCGAGGTTTGACGGCGCATAATAGTGCCGAAAAACAGCCCCGCGTAGATCAGCCACAGCACCGCCAAGACGATTGCTAAAGGCCATTCCATTTCTGCGTATTCCTTAGTGGTGGTATAGCCCAGCGCATAACTGATCACCGCTGCGACCAGCAGGGCTTGCCAGCCCCAAAAAAACAGCCCAGCAACCGTATCGGATGGCAGCCGTGCATAACAACTGCGTTGGACAATATAAAATGAGGTGGCGATCAGAGCGCAACCACCGAAGGCAAAAATCACTAAGTTGGTGTGAATCGGACGGATACGCCCAAAGCTGGTCCAAGGCAGATCAAAATTCAGCTGCGGCCAGACCAATTGCGCAGCAATAAAAGCGCCCATGCTCATGCCAATGCAACCCCAAATTAAGGTCGCAATAGTGAATTGGCGCACGACTTTATAGTTGTAGCTGACAGTAGGCTCGGTTGCAGTATTCATTATACGTCTAGCGTAAATGCAGGCACGCTGAACAATACGCTTGAGCAGCAACCAGCAGCGCTATCCTCCTTAAGTGGTGGAGATATCTGCGGTGATGAACGGCAAACGCCGACTCATCAGGCAGCAGTGAACTTAAATCGATAGAGCTATGCTAAAGCGCGGAATGATTGCAATCTAATGAATATTATTGGGTTTTAATATCACTGTTTGTGCATTTAATGCGGGGTAGCTGCGGTCAAAACGGTGGTGAGCTGAATAGATGTTGCTCTGCGTCCCGTGCAAGCCCTGCCACGAGCTGGATTCTTCCTCAGGCTAGTAGGCCATCCACACGCCTTTACTCTGTTTTTCACAGGCAGGTTTGAGGTAACGCGCGTCGGTATCTACGCCGTAATAGTGGATATCTTGCTGATAAGGTACGCCAGCTGTTTGTGCATTACGGCACACACCAAAAGCGCCAATCGGGCATTGCTCAACAAAGGTGACTTTAGTTTTTTGACCTTGTAACTGCGGCTGACAAAAACCGCTTTTAAACATCTGCTCAGGAATGCTGCGGTTTTGTTGGCAGATTTTGATCTGTACGCGCTCATCGGCGGACTCAATTACGCAGGCTTGGGCAAAAATCTGCGAGCTTAATAACATCAATAATAAAAGGTAATAACGGCGCATACAGAGCTCCAAAGGTTTGAATAAGCTGTTCCATCTTAACCAAGCGCAGCGATGAGGTGAAGCGACGCGCAGGCATAAAGCAATTTTGTTAAGGTGGCGCTTTGTTGATCCAATTGTTGAGTGAGCTATCGCGATGTTGCAGCATATTCCAACCCATGTGATTTCAGGGTCTTTAGGTGTAGGTAAAACCAGTGTGTTGCGCAGTTTGCTGGCGCAGCGCCCCAGTTCTGAGCGCTGGGCGGTATTGATTAATGAGTTTGGCGAGGTCGGTTTAGATACGGCGCTACTGGCCGGTGATCAAGAGGGCGTGAGTTTTACCGAAGTGGCGGGCGGTTGTGTGTGCTGCGTCAATGGTGTGCCTTTTCAAGTGGCCTTGGTGCAATTGCTGCGTAAAGCTAAGCCGGATCGTTTATTTATTGAGCCGTCAGGGTTGGGGCATCCACTGCAATTATTGCAGCAGTTGCGCGATGTACCTTGGTTGGATGTGCTGGCTGTACAGCCGGTGGTGCTGGTGTTGGATGCGCAAAAAACCACAGCACATCAGGCTCTAGCTGAGATTGAGCCGCCATTGCTGGCGCAAACGGGCTTGGTGGTGATCAATAAATGTGAGGGTATCAGCCCTGAGCAGGCCGAGCTCTGGCAGCAGCCTTTTGCCCCCTTGCAGGTGCTGTGTACACGCCAAGGGCAGCTTGATTATCAGTGCCTGCCCGGACATCAGCAACGCGCAGGTGAGCAGACCATCGAAGATGCTTTTGCCCCTGATCGTGCAGCTTTGGCGACAGTCTGGACTGACTCACAGCAACCGATCTGCTCGGTCAATCAGCAAGGCGCTGCGTGGAGTATTGGCTGGCGCTGGCATCCATCGCAGCAGTTTGAGTTGATGCGTGTGCAACTCTGGTTGGGCAGTATGGGCTGGCAGCGGGCTAAATGTGTGCTGCATAGCAACGCCGGTTGGTTATCAGGCAATGCCTTAGATGGGCAGATGATCCATTGGCAAAACACTGAATGGCGTAAAGACTCGCGTTTAGAACTGATCTTTACCCAAGCGCACGATCCACAGCAATTAACGGCTGAGCTGAGCGCCTGTCGGCTTAGCGAATAATGGCTTAATAATCACCAACGAGTCGTGCCCTTATGAATTTACAACCTTGGTCATACAGCAGCGATCACGCCCCCACTGTGCGCGGTTGGCATAGCATTCCTTCAGGTAAACCGGTGTTGCATTTTTTACATGGCAACGGCCTGTGTGGGCGGGTGTATACGCCCATGCTGGAGCAACTCAGTGCCGACTTTGATGTGTGGTTGTGTGATATTCAAGGGCACGGTGACAGCGATAGCGGCACAGACTTTTTGGGCTGGAACAGCAACGCTGAACTAGCGGTACAAGCCTTTCAAGCACAGCGCTCGATCTTCGCTGATGCGCCGGTGTACGCCTGTGGCCACAGTTTAGGCGGTGTGTTAACCACTTTGATAATGGCGCAGCATCCGCAGTTGTTTCGGGCCGCGGTATTATTGGATCCGGTGATTTTTACCCCACCGATACAAGCGTATTTGCGCGTTGCACAGCGCTTGGGATTTGCGCGCTTTCATAGCTTAGCGCGGCGTACTTTGGTGCGGCGCAGTCAATGGCCTGATCGTGCTGCAGCCTATGCCAGTTTGACCGGGCGCGGTGCTTTTAAAGGTTGGACTGCCCCCGCATTGCAGGCCTATGTGGACTTTGGCTTGCGCCCAGCCGACGAGGAGGGGGTAACGCTTAAATGCCCCGCTTGGCTGGAGGCGACGATTTTTAGCAGTGCACCGCAGCGCTTACTGACTAAACTGCTGCGCCAACTCCTGCAGCGCAAGCTCTGCGTCTAGCACGCGTTGCAACGCTTGTGGGCCGCGGTGCGGCAGATACAACAGCCGGTGTTGTTTCTGCACGGTGAGCATTCCTATAGCTTTGTAGGCAAGTCAGCGCGGCTGTGCATGCAGCGCAACCCGCATATTATCGCTGAGCAGGTCGGGGGTGGGCACTGTTTTATGCAGCAGTATCCACACAGCAGTGCGCAGCGCGTACGAGCGTTTTTGCTGCCAGCGCTTACTGACTAAACTGCTGCGCCAACTCCTGCAGCGCAAGCTCTGCGTCTAGCACGCGTTGCAACGCTTGTTGGGCACGCTCAGCCGATAAACCTAAGCGCGCATACAGTGCGCTGGGAATACTGGCGTCATGAATAGAGCCAATCCCATGCTGCGCCAGTAAACGCTGAGCCAAGCAGCAGAGATTCGCGTAGCTGGCATGCGGGCCGGCATAATCAGGATTGTCTTGATAGCGCAACGCGTTGACCAGTTCCTCGGGAATATTCCAGCACTGCATTAACCAAGCGCCCATTTGCTCACGGGTAATGCCCAATAAATAAGATTCCACCGTACTGTGGCTTAAATGACGATTCACCTCTAACGAGCGGCACACCAGCGAAAAGTGGGGTGGGAATACATAAGCCAATAACGAAAAACCAAAGTTATGCAGCAGACCCGCCAGATAGGCCAAACCGCTTTCAGGTTTATGTTCAGCAGGCATGGCACGTACTAAACCTTCGATCAAGGCTCCAGTGTAAATGGCTTGACGCCAATAAGGCGTGTAATGCTGTGGCTGCTCTTTAGGCATGGCTAAAGAGTCTTTGAGCGACAGGGCGATGGATAAGTTGACCACTAAATCAACACCCAGCACACGGGTGATGGCATCTTCGACCGAGCGGATTTTACCCGGCGCGGCGTAATAGGCTGAAGCCGCCCAACTCACCACTTGTGCGGCTAAAGCAGGGTCTGTCTCCACGATACTGATCAACTCGTCGATATCAATATCATCGGCATGGGCTTGTAAGCGTAAGATTTTTTGCGCGGTGGTGCTCAGTAGCGGAATATCTAAGGTTTCTTGCAAGCGCTGATGAATACGTCTTGAGGTCAGACGAATGACCGCATGCTGAATACCTTCTGCATCCTCAGTCGCTGGGCTGTGGTTGGCGTTCTGATGGCTAAGTTCGGCACTGCAAGACAAGGCGCTGCTGTGTGCTAACAGTGCCTTGACCGCGTGGCAGTCTAAGCCAATGGCCAATCCCAGTGCTGGGTAAGGCAGGTAGAGCCTTGGACGATCCAATAGCACGGGATCATAGATGCAAGGCATCGCGAACAATTGTGGAATCGCAATCACTTCAGCGACAGCATGCTGGTTGAGGCAGCGTTGCAGTGTTGCCGCGGATGCAGCGCGCCAGTGTGCGCTGGTGGCTTTATTGAGTTGGCTAAGGTCGAGAATATGTTGGCGTGGAAACACAACCAGCGACTGCTTGGCACCGTCTTGTAGCACCACAGTTTGTACTTGCAGGGCTGCATCAATATCAGCCAGCGCATGCAGGCTAAAGGCTATGTTCGCCGCGCGCAGTGCATGGCTTATCGCTGCGGGGAGAGGCGTATCAAGTACAGCAGGTGTATGAGCTTCAGACATAACAACACTCTAAAAATACCAGCAAGAACAAGCCAATAAGAATACAGGATCTATTAAATAATGGCTTTAGACTTGCCCATATTGCTGGCCCTGTTTCAGCCAACGTTCTAATAGCGGACTGACATGCTTGGGCCAGTGTTCAAGCAGTTGTGCTGCGGCATCACGTACCGCTGGTAGCAAAGGTGCATCGCGCATTAAATCCGCGACTTTAAATTGCAGTAAGCCGGTTTGTCGCGTACCCAGCATTTCGCCAGGGCCGCGCAGTTCTAAATCTTTTTCAGCAATCACAAAGCCGTCATTGGTTTCACGCATAATCGCTAAACGCTCGCGGCTGATTTGCGACAGCGGCGCGTGATAGAGCAACACGCAGTGGCTGGCGGTGCTGCCGCGCCCGACACGGCCACGTAACTGGTGCAGTTGCGATAAGCCTAAACGCTCAGGGTTTTCAATGATCATTAAGCTGGCATTGGGCACATCTACGCCCACTTCAATCACCGTAGTGGCGACTAATAACTGCAGTTCGCCACGCTTAAAGGTATCCATCACCTCAGCTTTTTCAGCCGGCTTCATGCGGCCGTGAATCAGCCCAACTTTTTGCCCTGCTAGCGCTAATGTTAAATCCTCAAAGGTACTTTGCGCGGCCTGGCACGTCAGTTCTTCTGATTCTTCAATTAAGGTGCAGACCCAATAGGCTTGGCGACCTTCTAAGCAGGCTGCGCGGACACGCTCGATGACATCGGGGCGACGTGTGTCGCTGAGCACTAAAGTGTTCACTGGAGTGCGCCCAGGTGGCAGTTCATCCAGTATTGAGGTGTCTAAATCAGCGTACGCGCTCATGGCTAAGGTGCGCGGAATCGGCGTGGCCGTCATAATTAATTGGTGCGGACTGGACAGGCCGTCGACGCCTTTATTGCGTAACGCCAAACGCTGTTGCACACCAAAGCGGTGTTGCTCATCAATAATCGCCAGTGCCAGGTTATGAAACTTCACTTCATCTTGAAACAGCGCGTGGGTGCCAACCACCATAGGTACTCCACTGACGATTTGCTCAAGCGCTTTCACACGCGCTTTGCCTTTGAGTTTGCCGGCCAGCCATGCCACTTCAATATTCAGCGGCGCCAGCCATTTACTGAACGTCATAAAATGCTGCTCAGCAAGAATCTCTGTGGGCGCCATTAATGCCACTTGATAGCCCGCTTCTAAAGCTTGCAACGCAGCTAAAGCGGCAACAACGGTTTTACCCGCACCGACATCACCTTGCACAAGACGTAACATGGGCGCGTCTTGTGCTAAATCCCAAGCGATTTCTTTGCCGACGCGGTGTTGTGCACCGGTTGGAGTAAAGCCTAGATTATTTAAAAACAGTTGTGGCAGCACGCGTGCTGGCGGTAATTGCGGTGCGCGTTGCTGGCGCAAGCTTTCACGCACACGCTGAATGGATAGCTGGTGGGTGAGCATTTCTTCAAAGGCTAAACGCTGCTGCGCCCAGTGCACGCCTTCGGCCAATTCATCCACATCGGCATCCGGTGGCGGCTGATGTAAATAACGAATCGCCTGTTCTAAAGAACCCAGTTGGTACTCGCTGATCATCTGCGCTGGCAGCCAGTCGGGCAAACTGCGCGGATTTAAAAAGCTCAGCGCCTGAGTGGATAAATCGCGCAAACGCAGCTGCGTTAAACCTTCGGTGGTGGGGTAGATGGCGGTGAGTGTAGTGTGCAGTGGTTGCTCTTCGTCGGGGTTATGTACCCGGTATTCCGGATGGTAAATCTCTAAGCCCGTGGCACCAGGGCGCACTTCACCATAGCAGCGCACTTGGATGCCTTTTTGCAAAGCGTTTTTTTGCGCCATGCTGAAATGGAAAAAACGCAGGGTCAGACCACCGCTGCCATCTTGAATACGCACCAATAGGCTGCGGCGTTTACCCATCACGATATTCGCCGCCATCACCACACCCGCCACTACGGCATCTTGACCGGGGCGCAGCGCACCAATGGGCGTAATACGCGTGCGGTCTTGGTAGCGTGACGGCAAATGAAAGAGCACATCTTGTAGGTTTTCTAAACCTACTTTTGCCAGTTTTTCAGCAATGGCAGGCCCGACACCTTTGAGCACAGTGACGGGGGTATGCACCAGTAAATCGCTCATTGCTAAGGCTCGTAATGCACTTGTGCCGCATCGCATTGCTGGATGGCATCCATCAGCACGTCAATGGCTTTCGGGCGTGGGAAAGTCGCGCGCCAAGCAATAGCGACCGTACGGGTGGGCGAGGGTTCTGTGAAAGGACGTACCGCAATCACGCCTGCCGCATAACGATGATTATCCACCGCCGACAGTGGCAGTACGGAAACGCCTAACCCCGAGGCCACCATATGGCGAATCGTCTCTAAGGAGCTGGCTTCAACCGTGGTGTAGCGATTATCAGGGTTGCCTTGCAAAGTGGTGGGGCAAGCTTCTAACACTTGATCGCGGAAGCAATGGCCTTCGCCCAATAACAGTAAACTTTTATCGTTGAGCATAGTGTGGTCGATGCTGTCTTTTTGCGTCCACGGATGATTGCCCGGCAGTAATACACAGAAAGGCTCAACATAAGCCGCCTTCGTCAGTACGTCGGTGTCCTGATACGGCAAAGCAATAATGATTACATCCAGCTCACCCTTGCGCAGCTTTTCACGCAGTACATGGGTGAAGTTTTCTTCGATGTACAAGGGCATTTCTGGTGCACTGCGGTGCAAGAAAGGGATCATCTGCGGAAACAAATACGGCCCCACGGTGTAAATCGCCCCTACGCGTAATGGCGCGGCCAATTGGTTTTTACCGGCTTGTGCCAGTTCGCGGATGCTTTGTGCTTGCTCCAGTACACGCTGCGCTTGCGCCACAATTGCTTCGCCAACAGGAGTGACGCGTACGGCACTTTTACTGCGCTCAAAAATTAGCACGCCCAAATCTTCTTCGAGTTTTTTCACGCCTACAGATAAGGTGGGTTGGCTGATATGGCAGAGTTCTGCCGCTCGACCAAAGTGTTGAGTTTGTGCCAAGGCAACGATGTAACGCAATTCGGTCAGTGTCATAGCTAATTCCGATTAAGACTGCTGTCAGCATAGCTGCTATATTAAATTGTGACCAATAATTATCATCAGCAATTGAAACTTGAGGCGATCAGCATGTTTAAGCCGTTACGCGTTGTTGTGGTGGGCTGCGGTGATATTGGCAGTCGAGTCGCGCTCTTGCTGCAGCAGCAGGGCTGTGACGTCTATGGTGTACGCCGTAATACCGCGCACTTACCGGCGGCGATTAAGCCTATTGCAGCTGATATATTTCAGCCACAGTGCCCAAGTGCTTGGCCGACGCAGCCGATTGATTATGTGATCTATGCCATGGCAGCTAACGCGATGACGCCTGAAGGTTATCAGCAGGCGTATGTGCTCGGTCAACGCCATATGTACAGCTGGTTGGCGCAACATCAGCAGCAGCCAAAACGGGTGATCTTTGTCTCCAGTAGCGGAGTCTATGCGCAGGATGATGACAGCTGGATTGATGAGCAATCACCCACGTTACCTAAGCGTTGGTCAGGGCAAATCATGCTGGAAGCCGAGCAGTGCGCTTTCGCCAGTGGTCATCCGGCGACAGCAGTACGTCTAACCGGCATTTATGGGCCGGGGCGCGATATGTTAATTCGTCGGGTTCAGCAGGGTTATCACGCCGCTGATACTCCGAGTTTTACCAATCGTATTCATGCGGATGATGCCGCGGCGCTGATTGCCAAAATTGTGCAGGCGGATGCGCAGGGTGTGCTATTGGAATCGTTGTATATTGGTGTGGATGATGAGCCGGTTGAGCAGGCTGAAGTGGTAGCGTGGTTGCAGCAGCAGTTACAGGTCAGTCATGCGCCCGATTTAATCTTACAACCGCGCTCTGGCAGTAAACGCTGCAGTAATGCACGGGCAAAAGCCTTGGGTTGGGCGCCACAGTATCCGAGTTATCGCGAAGGTTATGCCGCGCAGTTAGCCCGCTTTACCGGCTAGCTGCGCGGCTGTCAGCCGATTAGCTTAAATGCAGTATTGCATCCATTTCCACGCAGGCGTTGCGCGGTAATGAGGCGACACCTACGGCTGCGCGCGCAGGGTAGGGTGCGCTAAAGTAACGGCCCATCACTTCGTTGAGCGTGGCAAAGTTATTTAAATCAGTTAAGAAAATATTCAGCTTAACGATATCGGCCAATGAACCACCGGCTGCTTCAGCCACTGCTTTTAAGTTCTCGAAGACTTGTACCGTTTGCTGCTCAAAGCCTGTCACCATTTCCATGGAGACTGGATTCAGCGGAATCTGTCCCGACAGGTAGACAGTGTTGTCAACGCGTACCGCTTGCGAATAAGTGCCAATGGCGGCGGGGGCGTTTTCAGTGCTGATAATGGTCTTGCTCATGAGGGACTCCGTTATGTGGAAAACTCGCACGCCCGACCACCACAGCAGCCCACAGGCGTACGCTATAAAAGTAGGTTAAGCACGCATGCGAGTGATACGGGAGACACCAGCCAAGCCACGTAATTTACGAATAATACGCGCTAAATGGACACGATCACGCACGCTAATGCCCAGCTGAATAATGCTGATACGGCCGTCGCGCTCATCGACGTTGATCTTATCAATGTTGGCGTCGGCCTCACTGATCGTGCCCGCAAGCAAGGCGATTAAGCCACGCTGGTGCACCAGTTCAATGCGCAGTTCAACGCTGAACTCGCTGTCAATGTCTTTTGCCCAGGTCAGTGGAATGCACTTTTCTGGATTGTTGCGGAACTCAGCGATATTTTTACAGCTGTCACGGTGCACCACCATGCCTTTACCGGCTGACAGATGGCCGACAATTAAATCGCCAGGAATCGGTGTGCAGCAACGCGCATAGTTGAGTACTAAACCTTCAGTACCGCGAATCACCAGTGGACCATCGCTGGCCAACGCCTGCTCATCGTCATCTTCGGCAGTCAGTAAGCGGCGCGCCACCATGTGTGCGGTACGGTTACCGAGGCCAATGTCTTCGAGCAAATCTTCATTGTTATCTTGGTGGTATTCCTTGAGCAGCGCGGCTAAACGCACCTCAGAAATATCTTCAAAACGCGCACCTAAATTGTCTAACGCTTTGCTCAAGAGGCGTGTGCCCAAGTGCACTGATTCTTCACGGCGCTGTTGTTTGAGCGCGTGACGAATATGAGTACGGGCTTTACCTGTGACGACAAAATTGAGCCAATTGGGATTGGGCTGGGTATTGGGTGCGCTAATAATTTCAACTGTGGCGCCGCTTTCCAGTGCTTGCGAGAGTGGCGCGAGACGGCGATTGACGCGGCAGGCAATACAGGTATTACCCACATCAGTGTGCACCGCGTAGGCAAAATCAACAGGTGTTGAACCCTTAGGCAGTTCCATGATGCGGCCTTTCGGCGTGAACACATAGACTTCGTCAGGGAATAAATCGATTTTAACGTTTTCAATAAATTCTAAGGAGTTGCCCGCATTTTGCTGCAGTTCCAGTAAACCTTTCACCCATTGACGTGCGCGCGCATGGTTGTTGCGGCGGTCATCGTCTTCAGTTTTATACAGCCAATGTGCGGCGATACCATTGTTGGCCAATTCTTCCATTTCTTTGGTGCGGATCTGGATTTCAATCGGCACGCCATGCATACCAAACAAGGTGGTGTGCAGGGATTGGTAGCCGTTGGCTTTAGGGATAGCGATGTAATCTTTGAAGCGGCCGGGGAACGGCTTGTACAAATTATGCACAGCACCCAGTACGCGATAGCAGGTGTCGACTTTATCGACCACGATACGAAAAGCATACACGTCCATAATTTCGGCGAAGGCTTTACGTTTACCGCGCATCTTCTGGTAAATACTGTACAGATGTTTTTCGCGACCGCTGACTTCACCCGGTAATCCTTCACGCTCTAAACAGTGCGCGATGGATTCTTGGATTTTGTTCACCAGTTCTTTACGATTGCCGCGTGAGCGTTTTACAGCTGATTGAATCCGCTCTGCACGCATCGGATGCATGGCTTTAAAGCCGAGGTCTTCAAATTCAGCGTAAATGCGGTTCATGCCTAAACGATTGGCAATGGGCGCATAAATCTCGAGGGTTTCTTTAGCAATACGGCGGCGTTTTTCATGGTTTAACGCGCCAAGCGTGCGCATATTGTGCAAGCGGTCAGCGAGCTTGACTAAGATCACGCGAATATCGCGTGCCATCGCCATGGCCATCTTTTGAAAGTTTTCAGCTTGTGCTTCAGCTTTGGTGCCAAACTTCATTTGCGTCAGTTTAGTCACACCATCAACAAGCTCAGCCACACTGTCGCCAAACTGAGCGACTATGGCTTCTTTAGGGATGCCGGTATCTTCAATCACGTCATGCAGCATGGCAGCCATCAAACTCTGATGGTCCATATGCATCTCGGCCAAAATAGTCGCTACGGCGAGCGGGTGGGTCACATAGTGTTCACCACTGCTGCGCAATTGACCATCGTGTGCTTGTTCAGCGTAATAATAAGCACGGCGAACAGCATTAACTTGCTCTTTGCCGAGGTAAGTCGATAACTGCCCAGTCAGGCGATCTAATGCAGGCATAGCTCACCTCCGGGTAGCAATACGTCCTTATTTACACACACAGCACAACGCATGGGCATTAGCGTGCGTCGTTATTGCTTTCGTCAAAGGCAGCAAACAAAGGTTCTTCAGCACTGATGGCATCTTCAGCCGCGATCATCGCGTCATCGACTAAGCCAGCCGCGATTTCACGCAGCGCCAGTACAGTAGGCTTATCATTTTCGACAGGCACTTTTGGTTCTTTACCACCAGTGGCCAGTTGACGTGAACGCTTAGTCGCTAACATCACTAAAGCAAAACGGTTTTCAACGTTTTCTAGGCAATCTTCAACAGTAACGCGAGCCATGGTATTCCTCACAAAATAAAGCAGCACCCAGTGGGGTGCTATGCATAAGCAGTTTAAAAAACAATGTTCAACAAAGAAAGCTCACAGCTCACTCAATCGTACAGATACCGCTATCGTAGCAGGTCACAGAGGAGTTGTGTGTGACGTTTTTGCTGGGTATCGAGGCGCAATTGATTTGAGCGGAAGATTGCTGACAAATCATCCAGTGCTGTTTTGAAATCATCGTTGATCACAATATAGTCGTATTCAACATAATGACTCATCTCAGTAATGGCTTGTTGCATACGCAGCTCAATCACATCCTCTGCGTCTTGACCGCGGTTATGCAAACGCTGGCGTAAGTCGCGATGGGTGGGCGGCAAAATAAAAACAGATTTGGCGTCTGGGACTAATTTGCGCACTTGCTGTGCACCCTGCCAATCAATTTCTAAAATCAGATCATAGCCTTTAGCTAAGGTTTGCTTGACCCAAGAATGCGAGGTGCCGTACAGATTACCAAACACTTCGGCATGCTCTAAAAAGTCGCCTTGTTCAAGCATGCTGACAAAGGTTTCGCGCGGGGTGAAATGGTAGTTCACACCATCGATTTCACCGGGGCGCATGGCACGCGTGGTATGTGATACCGATACACGCACCTGCGCCATGCTATCAATCAGCGCTTTAACTAAGCTTGTTTTTCCTGCGCCAGATGGCGCTGACACAATATAAAGCGTCCCAGTGGTGGTCATGCGGTACCTATCGAATAAGTCACAAGGCCGCTGATGGTTCGAGCGCGACTATCAGCGCACAGAGTGTCGCGATAGAAAACAGCTGTCACACATAAAAACGGCGTTTGATTAATAAATAATGCCTTTATTCTAACAGTAATTACTGTGCGGCTTCATCTGTCATGACTGACGGTAAGACGCTGCAATTAAACTGATCATGGTATCGGCAGCACCAATGTGCGGTAGCACTCGGATTACTTTATCGGGCCAAGCGGCCTGCGCGGCTTCTATTTCACGCGGCACATCGCTGACCACGTGGGTACCTGAAGATAAAAAATAAGGTAAAACACTCACCTCGTCTGCGCCGCTGTTAAAGCAATCATCAAAGGCTGTAGCAATGGACGGCAGCGCCAATTCTAAGAATGCCACCTTGACTTGATCCGCGGGAAACTGCAAATGCTCGGCCACTTGGCCGGCCAGAACACGTACTTCTTCATTGGATGCTTCGCGGCGACTGCCGTGGGCCACGATAAGTAACTGTTTCATTGAGAAGGTCCCTATATGAATAACTGAAATTGTCGGCGCTGCCGTTGTTAAACGAGATACAACCTTAATGGATTCGCATGTTAACGAAAGCAATAATTTTGTCATTGGCAGCTGATAGCGTGAAAAAACGGTGCTACATTCATCAGTGGATGTAAATAAATAATAAAAAGGTTAGTCCATTATGAGTGCGTATTACCAATTGATTTCTTCAACAACAGATACACAAGGTGCGGTCACTGCACAGTATCGTTCCACCCAGCATGCGCAAGGTGCATGGAATCCGCATGAGCAACATATGGCTCCGGCCAGCGGCATTATCGCCGCCGAACTAGAGCGTTTTCAGCCACGCGATGATGTGCGTATCGGTCGTATCAGTTATGACATTTTTGGTTTGATTGCCGCGGGTGAGTTCTCCATCACCACGCAAGTGATTCGTCCTGGTAAAACCATTGAATTGCTTGAGTCGACCATGCAAGCCAAGGGTAAAATTTGCATTGTCGCTCGAGCGTGGCGCATGTGTATGCAAGACAGCTCGACTATTGCCGCCCTAGAAGATCAGCCTATTGCTCATCCTGAAGAACTGCCGGACTGGACGGGGATATCACGTTGGCCCGGCGGTTATATTAAAAGCCTTGCAGCTAAAATTGATCAAGAACACCGTGCCGGCAAAGGTATCGTTTGGCTTAATAACGCCAAAGATATGGTAGAAAGCCAACCCACCAGCGATTTTGTGCATTTGATGGGTATGGTGGATACCGCCAATGGGGTGGCGCCGCGTCAAGGTAAAAATGTCACTTGGGCTTTTCCCAATCTAGATTTGCAAGTACATC
>CANRHT010000026.1 GCA_947630465.1 uncultured Pseudomonadaceae bacterium | reverse complement strand
GCCCACATCAAAGGTCGCCATTTGCGCGCCACGACGACCACCTGCAGACGACACGGTAAAACACATTTTGTCGTAGATATCCATGAACGACAGCGGCCCTGAGGTATAAGCACCAGCGCCAGACACATAAGCGCCTTTAGGACGCAGCGTGGAAAACTCATAGCCAATCCCGCAACCGGCTTTTAAGGTTAAGCCTGCTTCGTGCAGCTTGCTTAAAATATCATTCATCGAATCGCCGACGGTGCCTGACACTGTGCAGTTAATCGTTGAAGTGGCAGGCTTATAAGCCGTCGCGCCCGCATTTGAAATAATCCGTCCCGCCGGAATTGCCCCACGGTACAGCGCCCACAAAAACTGTTCGTACCAATGCTCGCGCAGTTCCGGCAACTCAATGTCAGCCAACGCGCGCGCGACACGCTGGTAGGTTGCGTCAATATCGCTATCAATGCCTTGGCCATCTTTGCTTTTCAGTCGATATTTAGCATCCCAAATATCTAAAGAGGCCGGTTGTAAGCCAATATCTGTTGTTGATGATGAAGCCTGAGTAACTGTCGTAACCGCTTGATTCATGATGAACTCCTAAAAAATTCAACTGCGGCAAAACCTCCAGAACACATCAGCAAGAGATATCAGACAAAACCGCAGAAACACAACATATTGTGTGCAAACCAAGATCCTATATCTATATATGGTAACTGGCAAAGAAAAAACCTAAGACGATCTTGACTAGGATCATGGCAAAAACGAACAGCAGAGCCGGTGTGCTCAGCCTCGCATGCCGTTTATCAGAAAGGAGTTTTTAGGAGGTGCTGCACAATAGCAAACAACGCTGGGGGTTAAGGCGCGAAGGGTTGTTGAGCTGTGAGCTGTTGCGGGCCAGCGGCCCGCGCTCCCAGAGATTACAGTGAGTAAAGCATCAGCCAATCAACGTCCGTAACTCGGTTAAAAAGTCATCACGCTGCATGCGTATTTTCGGTATGAGCATCAAGGCGGACTCAACTTCACCCTTGGTATACAAAGAAATCGCACTGCGACCCAGCGCATGCAATTCCTTATGCAAATACACCACATGCGCAAATTTAGTACAGCCAGCAAACAATTGATGCGCCTCACTGTCAATCCAAATACCCACTCGACATTGATGGTGATCCAGCACCGGTGCTGTATTGGTTTCGCCATGCAATAGCTTTTTCAAACTCACTACCCAGCGTCGGTGCTCAACTTCCGCATACAATAACGGCAAATGACTGGTATCCACCGCTGTTTGCCCAGCCCACGCCGGTACAGTCTGCCAATTGCGCACCCAGTCCACCAGTTCACTCGCTGGCATCGGCCGTGCGATACCATAGCCCTGCCCTTGTTCACAACCAAGCCTGAGCAACATATGCCCATGCTCCACACTTTCAACACCTTCAGCTAATACCTGCAAACCAAACGCCTTAGCCATACCCACCACACCCGAAATAATGGCCAAATCATCTGTATTTTCCATCATCCCGCGCACAAAACTCTGATCGATTTTTAACACACTGGCCGGCAAATGCTTCAGGTACGCTAAAGACGAATACCCCGTACCAAAATCATCCAGCGCAAAACTCACACCCAGATCGCGAGAACGCTGCATCACCACTGACACCATTTCCAGATCATTTAAGGCACTACTCTCCAGCACCTCAAGCTGCAACAGAGTAGGCGAAACATCGGGGTAGGCTTGCAAGTCAAGGCTGAGTTTTTCTACAAAATCACTCTCAAACAACTGCAAACCACTGACATTCACACTGACCTGAATCTGCAAGCCTTGCTCTTGCCACACACTCATCTGCGCCAAGGCCGTACGAATCACCCAATCGCCCAACTCAACTTCAAGCGGATGGTTATACAGCGCCGGTAAAAAATCACTCGGCGGTACCAGTTCGCCGGTACTTTTACGCCAGCGCACCAACGCCTCAACGCCAAAAACCACACCGGTCTTCATGTGTACTTTAGGCTGGTAATACAAGACCAACTCATCGTCGTACAAGGCTTTACGCACTTCATCCAAGCGCCCTGTCAGGGCACGCGCATCTTGCTCTGAACCCAGGTCATACTTTTGAAAGCGGCCTTTACCCAGTATTTTCGCTTGGAATAACGCCTGCTGCGCTTGTCGAAGTAATTGCTCACCGACAATATCTGTAGGCTGCGGGTACTCCGCCACACCAATACTTGCGGTCAATACAATTTCAGCATCTTTAATTAATAAAGGTTTATTCACCACCGCTAACAAACGATTGAGCTGCTGAAAATAGCCATCTTCATGCTTCATTTGCGTCAGGAGCACAGCAAATTCATCGCCGCCCACACGCGCCACCAACACTGATTCTTTAAACATGTGCCGAATACGATTGGCCAACGCTGTTAATAACGCATCACCGACATCAATGCCATAACGCTCATTGGCTGCACGAAAGTCATCTAAATCAAGCAGCGCCAATACTAAGTGGCGGTCATGGCGCTGACAGTGCTCCATCTCGCGTGCCAACTGATCTTCAAACGCACGGCGGTTCGGCAATCCAGTTAAAGCATCTTGAAACGCTAAACGCTCCAAGGTCTCACGGTGCTCAACTTTCTCGGTGATATCCTGCACTGTACCTTCAGCAACATCTGTTAAAGCATTGCCTATGACATTAAAACGCCCGCGCAATTCGAGGTACTTAACACGCTGATTCTCTAGAACTAACTTATGCTCAAAATACAAATCACCTTGCGCAGCCTTAGCGCTCTCATAAGCACTCAATAAGCCCACATGATCATCGGGATGTAAAAATTTTGCATAAGAGTCAAGCTCTGGAGTAAAACACGCAGGATCACATTCCAAGATGCGATACATTTCTTGCGACCAAGTCACCGTTTGCGTGGTGTAATCCACATGCCAATGCCCCAGATGCGCGTATTCCTCGGCACGCTGTAATTGACTGATGGCATGTGCGCGCTTTTCATGCAGCTGGCGGTGCCCTAAAGCGATGCTCACCAGGTCGCTCATTAAGCTCAAAAACTCAATGACTTCCTGCCCCCAATCGCGTTCTTGCCCCACAGAATCGCTGCCCATAAAGCCAACCAACTCTTTACCAATGTAAAGCGGATACACACACACCGACTGAATATCTTGCGAAGCTAGAATTTGATATTCATTCTGCGCCTCAGCTGGCATCTCACTGACACGCGGCACCAACACATACCCCACATCACGAAACTGACTCCACCACCACGGCAACGCACTTGAGGGAATGCCTTGTAGATTGGCTATTTCAGGCTCAACCCCAGCGGCACACCACTCATGGGTATTGTTCATGCGGTAACCATCTGCGCTGACCAAAAACACATACGTACGGTCGGCTTGCATGTACTCACCGCTGCGCTGCAGGGCTCGATTGATAGCCGCATCAAAATCATCCGTGGAAGACGCCATAAAGTCCGCCGCAAAATCACTGATCAACGCACGCGTATCACGCTCACGTCGTAGCGTTAACTCGGTGGTCTTACGCTCAGTAATATCCGTCTGGGTGCCAACCATGCGCAGTGGACGACCCTGTGCATCCTGCTCAATAATCTTACCGCGCGACTGCACCCAGCGCAGATGACCGCTCGCATCCAACACCCGATGCTGATGCAAAAACACATCACTGCGGCCGAGCAAATAGCTCATAAATGCCTGATAGAGCCCGGGCCAATCCTCTTCATGAACATGCAGGCCGCCTTGCGTAAACTGCTCTGCAATCACGCGCTCATCACTGCGCAAGGGGTCAACTGTAGAAAAATCCCAATCCCATAAGTTATCGCCACCCACGCGCAGCACTGAACTCCAGTTTTTCTTTTGCTTGAGTAACTCTTGCTCAGCCACTTCACGCAGGTGTGCCGCACGCTCTAAGTTCAAGGTACGCGCCGATAACTCTTTATACATCACCAGCACATTTTGAATCAGCTTCGAGGTCTGCCCGGTCATCGCCACAACAGCATTGTGTTTAGCTGCGTCAATATCAACGCCATCACGCAACTGCAAGTACGCCAATGAAAAGCGCTTATCCTCATATAAAATATGATGCGCCAGCCAACTGGTTAAAAAGGCTAATAACTCATCGAGCAGCGCGGCACTGTCAGCATCATCAGCGCTATACAACTGAGCACGCATGTCCGCCACTTGAGTAAAAAAACTAGCATGAGTTTCTAGATGCCCGGTGTACCAGCTGTCATCCAATAACACCTCAGCCCACAGGTGCTCTTCAGCTTCGAAGTGATACGCGGCGTAATCCAGTAGCGCATCCAACACCCGCTCGATTTCAGAGACCGAACCACCTTGCACAAACGCGTGGGCAAGGTCATTAATCAGCGCCACTAAACGCTGGTGCTGCTCATCAATAATGGCAATACCGGTCTCAAAACTTGAGCTCCACGGCACAATATCAAGTTGAGCACGCACTGAGATGTCGGACATACATGTTGACCTTCGTTATTGAGAAGCATAAGTGCACAGCAATTGATGATTGCACGAGGCTGACACAGCAGTTTTTGACTTATTTAATATGTCTTTAAAACCACAACTTAGGCTTCATCAGCTATTAATACACTTAAGTATCCGCAACATATTAACTTCTCGCAAGCGGCAATATAGATCTATTTAATCAAAACTAAGAACAACTTGATCAGTTACTTTGCCGCACATAATTGCAGCTTGATTAAAGGCTCGCTGAAGTCCTTAAGGAGTGATAAATAAGCCGGGTAAATCGGCTGAAGCACCGTCATACACCACGCGCCCATCGGTGAGACGAATGGTGCGTGGGCAGCGCGCGCTGAGGCGCGGATCATGGGTGACAATCACAATGGCGCATTGATGTTCGACGTTAAAGCGCTCAAATAAACTGAACACCTCATCGGCGGTTTGCGTATCAAGATTACCGGTGGGCTCATCGGCCAAGACCAATGCTGGGCGCGTGACCAAAGCGCGGGCAATCGCCACCCGCTGCTGCTGGCCGCCGGATAAACGATTGGTGGGTTGGCGCATGTAATTGGCCAGTCCCACTTCATTGAGCAGGTATTCGGCGTAGGCCGTTTGCTCAGCTGAAGGTTTACCGTAACGTAGCATTAATGGCATCAGCACGTTATCCAACACACTGAAAGCACTGATCAAATGGTGAAACTGAAACACAAAACCAATCGACTCACTGCGCAGTTGCGTGCGTTGTTGCTCGGTTAAACCTTGCACCAAGTGCCCTTGAATGCGCAGCTCGCCCGATGACGACACATCCAGCAAGCCCATCACATTCAGCAGCGTACTTTTACCTGAACCGGATGTACCCACCAACGCGACCAATTCGCCACGACTGACTTGTAAGGAAATATCATGCAGCACATGGTTTTCCAGTGGCGTCTCAGCGTTAAAAATCTTATTCAGCCGATCCAATTGCAGGACCACTTGCTGATCGCCCGCTTGGGCTAAGAGGCGTGATTTAGACATAACGAATCGCCACGGCGGGATCATATTTTGCTGCACGACGTGCCGGTACTACGGCGGCAATCACGCCCGCCAGAGTGGCAATTAAAATTGCGGACAGCAGCATCGATGGCTCAAGGCGAATCAAAAACAAACGCCCTTCAAAACTGTTAAACACCTGAATCAAACTGTACCCCACCAACACGCCCAGCAATGATCCCGCTAAACCCAGCAAACCACCCTGCAAGAGAAATACCCGCAAAATCTGCTGCTGGGAGCTGCCCATCGCGCGTAAAATACCGATTTCACGGGTGCGCTGCACCACACTGACCGCTAGCACGCTGGCGATACCAAAGATCACAGACATGGCGACAAACACCCGAATCATTTGCGTGGTCATGGTTTGTGAGCGCAAGGCATTGAGCAGCTGCCCGTTACTTTCCATCCAGCTTTGCACATGCAAACCGGTGAGTTGTTCAATGCGCTGCGCCCAGTATTCAGCGGTAAACACATCGGTAATTTTTAATTCTAAAATTGTAATACCACCGGGCAAATTAAGCAGGCTTTGCGCTTGTTTGAGATCGGTATACACATAACGGCTGTCCAACTCACGCACGCCCAGCTCAAAAATACCGGCCACATCCATCACAGCTTGACGATTATCACCAGCATCTAAACGTAATTTATCACCGGTGCGTAAGCCTAAGTCTTCCGCCAGTTGCCGACCAATCAACACATCACTGGCACCGACACTAAAGCGCCCTTCTTGCAGATAATCTTTGAGCTCAATAATGCCGGCATAACGCTGCGGATCAATGCCCATTAAAGCGATGGACGCACGGGCGTTACCTTTTTGGGCAAAAGCGGGACCTGAGATCAATGGCGAGACCGTATTTAACACGGCGTTTTGATCCAGTGCATCACGCACTTCTTGCCAGTTGTTGATGGTTTGCAAGCGCTGCGCCCGTGGACTCTCTAGCGCCCAGACATACTGACCAGACGGCGTCGCTGATAAAATATTGTGCTGGCGTGTGGCCTCAATACGGATATGCGCTTGAGTGCCGAGGGTTTTATCAATGACGTTATTTTGCAGCCCCATCATCAGCGCGGTGATAAACACAATCACCGCCGCACCGACGGAAATCGCCACACTGATCAACAAGGTTTGCAGGGGGTTATCAGCAAGAAAACGCAGGGCAATGCGCCATTCAATCCACAGCGAGTTGCGTAAATCCAGCAACGAGCTAACGAATGACATGCTGCGCCTGCTCAAAGCGCACCCGCGCACGCTGGCCGTCGCTGACTTTACCGGCTTGCACCACCACATCACCTTCGGCCAAACCTGAGGTGATTTCACTGTGAGTCATATTGCGTAAACCCAACTGCACATCGACCGCAGTTACAGTGCCATCCTGCCAACGCAACACCTGACTCTGCCCAGCGGCGGTGCGCACTAGATAATCATTGGGCAGCACCAAAGTGCGCTCGCGTTGAGCGGCAATGATATTGGCCGAGACGGTCATGCCCTGTAAAAAAGTATGCTGTTGCGGGGTTTGATCTGTATTGGCCACGACATCAATATGCACATCAATGGTGCCGCGCCCGCTGTCCACCGCTGGGGCAATAAAGCGTACCACGCCGCGCACTTCTTGCTCAGGCCAGGCATCGGCAATCAATTGCACCGGTTGTTGCAGCTGTAACGGCGCAAAGTTTTTCTCATCCAGCGCCACCACCACTTCTAAACCATCGCTGGCGGCACCGCTACTGTCTACACCGTCACTGCGGGCAATTTCTAAGAGTACTTTACTGGGTTGCACTAAATCGCCCGGCTCGACATTACGGGTTTGTACGCGTCCTGCAAAGGGTGCATAGATACGGGTTTTCGCCAGTTCTGCCTCAGCACTGTTAATACGCTGCTGCAGTAAACGCTCTTCGGTGCTATTGACAGCTAACGAATCAACACTGAGTTGCGCGCGGGTCAGTGCCGTTTTCGCATTAAGTTCTAAGCGCTGCGCTTGCTCAACTTGCTCGGCAGAAATCACCCCTTTCTGCGCCAAGGCTTCACGGCGCCGCGCTTCACGGCTGGCTTGACGCTGATTGTCGCGTGCTTCAGCTAAAGCGGCTTGCGCTTGTGGACGGCTGACTTTTTGCAATTGCTGCAAGAGTGTTTGCGCTTGGTCGAGACGTGCTTGTAACTCATCAGGATTGAGCTCAAGCAGCAAGTCACCTTTACTGACCGTATCGCCTTCACGCACATGGCGCGCGGTGACGGTGCCGGTAATTTCGCTACCGATGCGTGCCAACGATTGATAACGCACTTCGCCACTGGCAACAATACGCAACTCCATCGGCAGCAACTCAACAGTCAACGCGGGCAGCACTGGACCGCGCCATTTGGGTACACCAATCAATAGAACGGCGCACAGTGCAGCAATCAGCAATCCATAAATAATGCGCATTTGAGTCTCGTTACCGCCGTGTTATACCAGTTCGATTGCGTCTGGCAGAATACGAATCATGCCCTGTTTGTACAGACCGCCAATGGCCTTTTTAAAGTTACCTTTACTCACGCCAAAGGTTTGTGCAATCAAGGGTGCAGGACTTTTATCACTGAGCGCTAAACGGCCGTCGTTGTCACGCAACTGGGTAAGAATGGCTTCACTGAGGCTGTCGCGCAACTCTTGACCTTGTGGCTGTAAGCTGAGGTTGATCAAGCCATCATCACGCACTTCTCGGATAAAACCACGTTCTTGCATACCACCGCGCAAAAACTTAAAGGCTTCGTTTTTATGAATCAAGCCCCAGTGTTCACTGTTGATAATGGCTTTAAAACCCAAATCCGTCGGCTCAACAATCAGCAAATCCACTTCTTGCCCCACGCTATAGTGAGCTGGCGTGCGATCCACATAACGGTCTAAGTGTGCGGTGGCGGTAATACGCTTGGTGCGCTCATCAATATAGGCGTACACCACGCAATAATCACCGATTTGCAGCGGGCGTTTTTCTTCGGAATGCGGCAGTAATAAATCTTTATTTAAGCCCCAATCTAAAAACAAGCCGATGCGGTTGATATCAATCACTTTTAGACTGGCAAACTCACCAACCTTAATCGTAGGTGTGCGACTGGTAGCGATAATGCGGTCTTCGCTATCAAGGTAAACAAACACGTTAACCCAATCTTCGTCTTCGCAAGGCTCACCCTTGGGCATTTCACGCCGTGGTAAAAGAATATCGCCTTGCGGGCCGCCATCTAAATACACGCCAAAATCAGCCTGTCGAATGACCTGCAGGGTATTCATATCTCCAATCAACGCCATGCCTGTGTACCTGTAGTGAACATTTAAAGAAAACTATTATGCCTGTTTAAACAGGCTAAGCGGGGGATTTAATGACGCACCCCCAGCGCACCGCTGCACATACTTTAAATCAGCACGTAACAAACAGACCTGCAGCGCTATCAGCGCCTAGTCTTCATCCAGCGCTAAACGGTCAGCAATCACATCGGCTAAGCGGTCGGGCTGAAATTTAGATAAAAAGTTATCACAGCCGACTTTTTCTACCATCGCTGCGTTAAAACTACCGGAGAGCGAGGTGTGCATCACCACATACAAGTCATGCAGGCGCGGGTCATTGCGAATCTCGGTGGTGAGACGGTAGCCATCCATCTCGGGCATTTCCGCATCAGTGAAGACCATCAGCAATTTATCGGTGACAATTTCGCCTTGATCCGCCCAGTATTTAAGCTGCTGCAAACCTCTTAAGCCGTCAGTGGCTTGGTGCACAATAATGCCCAACTGGGTTAACGCATCATTGAGCTGATTAATTGCCACTTTGGAGTCATCAATAATCAACACTTCACGGCCCACAGCTTTACTGAACAGTGGATTACTGAGTTTTTCATCGGAGATTTTGGTGTTCATCGGCACGATTTCAGCCAGCACTTTTTCCACATCAATGATTTCTACAATTGAATCATCCACGCGGGTAATGGCGGTCAAATAATGCTGCCGGCCGGCCGTGCGCGGAGGCGGCTGAATGCTTTCCCAGTTCAAGTTAACGATGCGCTCAACGCTACCGATTAAAAACGCCTGAATCGAGCGGTTGTATTCGGTGACAATCACCGTGCTGTTTTCATCGGGCACCAGTGCGCGCATACCAATGGCTTGGGCTAAATCAATCACCGGAATGGTTTTGCCACGCAAGGTAATCACCCCACACATGTGCGGATGACGCTGGGGGATTTGCGTCAATTTAGGCAGGCGCACCACTTCTTGCACTTTAAACACGTTGATGGCAAACAGTTGGCGACCGTGTAGGCGAAACATCAAAATCTCAAGACGGTTCTCACCAACAAGTTGTGTGCGCTGATCAACACTATCAAGAATACTGGCCATCAATTACCACCTTTTAAGAACTGAATATGTAGGTATCGGCACGCTTGAGCAAAGCATAAGCCAGCGCTACTTTTTACGCGGGCGGATACGCCACGGCACCAACGCACAGCATACTGCAATAGCACTGATTTAACCTGTGACTATAGAATGGTGGATATATTAGGAGGACGCGAGGATTAGAACAAGCGCGCCAGAACAGCGCACTTGAGATCAAACAAGCATGACCTACTGCAAGTTATAAGGTTAACTCGCGATTGGAGGCTTTAATAAACTCTTTTTTCAGATCGTCAAAAGTGTGCACCGCAGGAAACTGTGGGAACTCAGCAATCACGTTATCCGGCGCGTGAAATAAAATACCGGCATCCGCTTCACCCAACATGGTGGTGTCGTTGTAGGAATCACCCGCCGCAATCACACGGTAGTACAAGGTTTTGAGCGCTAACACCGACTGACGCTTAGGATCTTTTTGACGCAACTGATAATCCACCACACGACCTTTTTCATCGGTGATCAGCTTATGGCACAGCAGCGTTGGGAAGCCCAGTTGACGCATCAAAGGCTGCGAAAACTCATAAAAGGTATCCGACAAAATAATGACTTGGAAACGCTCGCGCAACCAGTTCACAAACTCAACTGCGCCGTCTAACGGTTTGAGCGTGGCGATCACTTCTTGGATGTCGTTTAAGGTTAAACCGTGTTCATCCAAAATGCGCAGGCGTTGCTTCATCAGCACATCGTAATCAGGAATATCACGCGTGGTCGCCCGTAGTGATTCGATACCGGTTTTTTCTGCAAAGGCAATCCAGATTTCTGGAACCAATACACCCTCAAGGTCAAGGCAGGCGATTTCCACAGCAATTCCTCATCACATAAAAAAGAGGCACTCTAGCCCCTCCACCCTATCCATGCAAGATTAAGATGCGTTATTGCCCCGCTCATAGCCAGAAAGCATAAGCATAACGGTTTTTATTCATTCTAATTGCAGTGTGCTGTTTGCTAGTATGGAAACAATTAAGGGGATGCCAATTAAATCAAGCAACAGCATGACGCAGTAAATAACCTTATTGCGAACACTTGCGTTCATTGCGAATATTTACAGTTATTGTGAACCTTTACGGTCATTGCGAACGCAGTGAAGCAATCCATCTTGATTCACATGCGGTGTTGCGCGCGATGTTGAAAAATGGATTGCCACGTCGCTGCGTTCCTCGCAATGACGGGAGTTATTCGCAATAGCACAATTAATCAGCCCCAAACCTATACATACTTTAATTAGGAACTTTGCATGACGGCCTCAATTGATCTTCAGCAACTGATCGCAGAGTGCGCCCAAGCCTCGCCACAAGCGATTCTCAAGCAGGCCTTTGCTGCTTTTGGTGATGAATTATGGCTGTCTTTTAGCGGCGCTGAAGATGTGGTGCTGCTGGATATGGCGTGGAAAATCAATCCGCAGGTTAATGTCTTTAGCTTAGATACCGGCCGTTTGCATCCGGAAACTTACCAGTTTCTTGAGCAGGTGCGTGAGCATTATAAAATCAGCATTGAAGTGCTCTCGCCTGATGCACAGCAGGTGCAAAATCTGGTACGCGAAAAAGGCTTATTCAGCTTCTATAAGGATGGCCACAGTGAATGCTGTGGTGTGCGCAAGATTGCTCCACTGAAGCGCAAGCTCAGCAGCGTCAAGGCTTGGGCCACCGGACAACGCCGCGATCAAAGTCCTGGCACGCGCAGTAACGTCGCCGCCGTCGAGCTCGATGCAGCGTTTTCTACGCCAGAACAACCACTGTATAAGTTTAATCCGCTGGCCAATATGAGCAGCGAAGAGGTGTGGGCCTATATCCGTATGTTGGAGCTGCCCTACAACAGTTTGCATGCGCGCGGTTTTATCAGCATTGGCTGCGAGCCCTGCACCCGCCCTGTCCTACCCAATCAACACGAACGCGAAGGCCGCTGGTGGTGGGAAGAAGCCACGCAAAAAGAATGCGGTTTGCATGCCGGCAATATTATCGCTACGAGCGAAAAGGCTCGGTAGCGTCTCTGCGAGGCCAAACCCAACCGTCTCTGCGAGGAGCGTAGCGACGTGGCAGTCCATGGTTGCATACCGCACCGTGCCTGCAGAACCCTGTGGTTTGAGAGGTGGATTGCTTCACTGCGTTCGCAATGACAGCGTGGGGTTGCAAGGACGCTAAATGCGGGCCAGCGGCCCGCGCTCCCAAGGCCTCTGCAAGGCGTGCAACGACGTAGTAGTCCATAGTTGAGCACCGTGCCATGCCTGCAAAACAGTATTGTTTGCAAGATGGATTGCTTCACTTCGTTCGCAAAGACGCGCTATCGTCTCTGCGAGGAGCGTAGCGACGTGGCAGTCCATGGCCCCTAAAACCGTTAATTAAAACAACAAATCCATAGCATTTTCCAATCCAATCACAATATAAATTGCCAAGCTGGTTATACTTGGCAAATTGCGCGCTGTGCTCGTGGTATTCAGCAACGGCGCAACGTCTGTTACTTATTTTATTGCTATTGATTTGGGAGCCCTATGAAAACCCCTGCACGCCTAATCCCTCTCGTTGAAGATGGGCTGATTGACGAGGTGTTACGCCCCCTGATGAATGGTAAAGAAGCTGCGGTGTATGTGGTTCGCAGTGGAGATGATATTCGTTGCGCTAAAGTCTACAAAGACATGGACAAACGCAGCTTTAAAAAAGCTTCGCTGTACCGTGAAGGCCGTAAAACCGGCAACAGCCGACGCTCGCGTGCCATGGAGAAAGGCTCCAAGTTTGGCCGCGGACAAGCCGAAGAAGCCTGGCAGAACGCCGAAGTGGATGCGCTGTATCGCTTAGCGGCTGCTGGCGTGCGCGTACCCGAGCCCTATGGCTGTTTTGATGGCGTATTGCTGATGGAACTGGTGACCCTACCCGACGGCGAAGTTGCACCACGCCTCAATGACGTCACCCTAGATGCCGAGCAAGCGCGTAAAGACCACGCCACGTTGATGGAGTCCGTTAAACGTATGCTCTGTGTTGGCTTGGTGCACGGCGACTTATCAGAATTTAATGTGTTGGTCGATGAAAACGGCCCAGTGATTATTGATCTGCCGCAAGCCGTCGATGCTGCTGCTAACAATAACGCCTTCTTTATGCTCAATCGCGATGTGAATAATATCACCCAGTATTACGGCCAGTTCGCTCCGGAGCTGCTCGATACACGGTTCAGCCCTGAGATGTGGAGCCTGTATAAAGAAGGCAAGCTGGACATGAATACGGAGCTGAGCGGCGAGTTCTTTGAGCCTGATACACCAGCTGATATTGATTCAGTCATGGCCGATATCCAAGCCGTACTCAGCGAAGAACGCGATCGCGTGGCGCGTGCGAATGCTGAGGATTTTGAGGATTATTAATAAAAAATGATAAGCAGGTAGGCTTTTAATTTTGATTAACAAATCCAGGTTGAAATAGTGAATACACACCTCATCACAGCAGTAGAGATATTACGCCAAAGCGATCAGGGCTACTCTGCTATTCCCTTCATTATTCGAGCTGACGATGGTTATATCTACTTTGTTAAAGGCTTTTCCAAAACAAAACCTGTCGGCCTTGTATCAGAAGTTATAGCCGCTGAATTGGGATCTCGTATCGGATTACCTATACCTGAATGGCGCTATATACATATTCCTGATGAGCTTATTGAGTTTAGCTTCCTTAAGAACGCTTGCGACTTATCCGGTGGCATAGCATTTGCTTCAAGGCAAGTAGATAATGCCAGAGACTTACTTTTTGAGTCGGTTGAAAACGTTGACCCTCAACTTAGATTGCTGCTCATTACTTTCGACTACTGGATTCAAAACGAAGATCGTAACCTATCCAAACAAGGCGGTAATGTGAACCTTCTACTGAGTGATTACTCTACACTTCACGTGATTGATCATAACGGCGCATTTGATACGCATTTTTCATTAGTAAACTTCACTAACCACCATGTGTTTAAAGACTCGATCTCTGACTTGGCTGACCTTATGACCCAAGCAAGCCTAAAGGCAACATTCGCTAAAGCTCTGGATGACTGGCAGGCTATTATTGCCTCACTACCACAACAGTGGCTTTACCATGATAAAGAGCAGATTGATGTGATCGAACCCAGCCTGGCAACGCGTCTAAATATTTTAACTCGATACACCCAGGATAGTTTTTGGGGAGCACTATGAAAAAAGTATGTAATTACACAATTATTCGATTCCAACCGTACCCAGAGACGGGGGAGTTTATAAATATTGGTATCGCTTTAGTCACAAACTCTGGCGAGTTCTTTTTTCGCGTAGAGCAAACTAAATCAAAGCGTGTCACTGATTTCTTTTACACTCTCGATAAATTTATTTTTACCCAAGCAAGACAAGAGCTGATCAACGAATTAGGCCGAGTGAAGGCAATCGTTGATTGCGCACAGGACACCAAAAAAACCGCACTTCACTTTTTTAAAGTTTTGATTAGTCCGCGCGAAACCATGGTCCGCTTTAGTGAGCCTGGCACTATGTTGATCGAGGATGGAGAGCAGGCTGTCAATATGCTTTTTGATTACTATGTGAATTTAAGCTTTGCTACAAAAGAATATCAACAACAAAATCTTGAGAAACAGATCGGCCAGATTTTAGAATGCGCTAACTTAAAAAAAGCCTATAAAGAAGCAAGGATAGGTACAGACTCCTATAGCATACGTTTTCCATTTGTCAAAACAGATGATGGGAAAACAGTTCAAGCCATTAAGCCTCTTAGTTTAAACCATAACGAGTCATCTAAAATCATCGATCAAGGCGCGATATGGTTAGGCCGCCTGCATAAATTAAGTCAACATGGCAACACTCCCAAGGACATGCTCTTTATACTTTGCGCACCGGATGAGCAACTTACACTGCAAAAAGCTTACATAGAAGTAGCCAGCGAACTTGCTGATCACCCCAATGTTCGTGTATTCGACAACATTCAATCACAAGAAGCACTTATCAGGTCTATCGAGTCTGGGTTAACGCACTAGTGTTGTAGCTTTAGCGTCGTGGCGGCACGTCTCATAAAACTGGCGTATACGGAACAAATTACGTCGAGTAAAGCCACGCAGGCTCCGCTAGGCCTGAGCTAAATAGTTGGCCTGTGCCCCAGCACAATCTCGCTTGCCGCACTAAAACTTGCTCTCGAGTCGTAACACGCCCCTGCATAGCTTGAGCCTCAGCTAAAGTAGACGTGCGCAAAAACATTACAACCAAAAACAAAAAAACCAGCACTTGGCTGGTTTCTTGAAAGTCGCTGGCGGTGCGACTTTTATATATGGTGCCCGGAGCCGGAATCGAACCGGCACGAAGTTACCTTCGAGGGATTT
>CANRHT010000025.1 GCA_947630465.1 uncultured Pseudomonadaceae bacterium | reverse complement strand
ACAAAACTTGATGAGTTGCGTCGTGTTGTTGCGCAGTTGGATATTCCTGTGCGTCAGGTGATGATTGAAGCGCGTATTGTTGAGGCGAACGTTGATTACAGCAAAAGCTTAGGAGTTAATTGGAGCGGTGCTTTCGGTACTAATGGGGGCAGTAAGTGGAGTGGATCGGGTGGTCAAGGCAATTTAACAACTTCAGATAATGGTAGTGGTAACAGAGTGGGTGTGCAGTCATCGTCACCATTTGTTGATCTAGGCGTTACTAGTCCCACAGCTGGTTTGGGTATAGGTTTTGTAACCAACCATACAATACTTGACTTACAGCTTTCTGCTATGGAAAAAACCGGTAACGGCGAAGTGGTCTCACAGCCTAAAGTGGTAACAGCTGATAAAGAAACCGCTAAAATCATGAAAGGTTCTGAAATTCCATACCAAGAAGCCAGTTCCAGTGGTGCAACCAGTACCTCGTTTAAAGAAGCGGCATTGTCTTTAGAAGTGACTCCACAGATTACGCCTGATAACCGCATTATTATGGATGTGAAAGTTACTAAAGATGAGCCTGATTTTGCTAATGCATTAAACGGTGTGCCAGGTATCAAGAAGAACGAAGTCAACGCTAACGTGTTAGTGGCTGATGGTGAGACTATTGTGATTGGTGGTGTGTTCTCTAATACGCAAACGCGTTCAGTGTCTAAGGTTCCTTTCTTAGGTGATCTACCATTTATTGGTCGTGTATTCCGTAGTGATGATGTTAAAGATGAAAAGTCAGAGCTGTTAGTCTTTATCACACCACGTATTATGAATAACCAGGCCATTACGCTGAATAATTAATGCGAACAGCTACTTATATACTTGTTGGTCCGATGGGTGCTGGAAAAAGCACCATCGGGCGCTTGCTGGCAAAAGAACTGGGGTTGCCCTTCAAAGATTCTGATAAAGAAATTGAAGAGCGTACTGGGGCCAGCATTCCGCTGATTTTTGATGTTGAAGGCGAATCAGGTTTTCGTGATCGAGAGCAAGCCGTGATTACTGAGTTGTGCCAGGAATCAGGTCTTGTGTTGGCCACCGGTGGTGGTGCGGTTTTACGAGTACAAAACCGTCAAGCAATGCTAAAAGGCGCTATTGTTATTTACTTGCATGCATCGGTTGAGCATCAGCTGGCGCGTACTGCAAGAGACCGTAATCGTCCCTTATTGCAAACAGAGAATCCTGCTAAAGTTTTGACTGAATTATTGGCGCTGCGTGATCCTTTGTATCGTGAAGTAGCGACTTTGATTATTGAAACTGATACGCGTCCTCCGCGTATGGTTGTGCAAGAAATAATGCAGTTTCTCAATACCTATCATCGCCGCTAAATGCGGCGCTTGATCTGCGCTATACTTGCTACCTGCCTGAGTATCTATGGGCACACTCATACCTATTTCTTACCCCACTATAACGAGAGGGATGCATGCGCACTCTGACTGTTGATTTAGCTGAACGCAGCTATCCAATTTATATTGGTACGGATCTATTACGACAAACACAGCTGTTTGCTCCACATATTGTTGGGCGCAAGGTAGCAATTGTGAGTAATACGACTGTTGCACCTTTATATATGCAGCAGTTACGTGAAGCCCTGCAGGCCTATCAGTTGACTGAAATTATACTGCCTGATGGCGAGTCTTATAAAAACTGGGAAACCTTACAGCTGATCTTTGATGGCTTACTAGAAGATCAGCATGATCGCAAAACGACCTTGATTGCTTTGGGTGGTGGAGTGATTGGTGATATGACGGGTTTTGCTGCCGCCTGTTATCAGCGCGGCGTGAATTTTATTCAAGTACCCACGACCTTGTTGTCGCAAGTTGACTCGTCGGTGGGTGGTAAAACAGGCATTAATCATCCGCTGGGCAAAAATATGGTGGGTGCGTTCTATCAGCCGCAAGCGGTGATCATTGATACCGCAACATTGCATACGCTGGCAGCGCGTGAGTTGTCGGCGGGTCTGGCTGAAGTGATTAAGTACGGTTTGATCTGTGATGAGCCTTTTTTAACTTGGTTAGAAGCGCATGTTGAACGCTTATGTCAGTTGGATAATCAAGCTTTAATCGAAACCATTGAGCGCTCATGTGCTGCCAAGGCTAAAGTGGTGAGTGCTGATGAGCGTGAGTCTGGCGTGCGCGCCACGCTGAATTTAGGGCATACCTTTGGGCATGCCATTGAAACAGAGCAGGGTTATGGCGTGTGGTTGCATGGTGAGGCCGTGTCAGCGGGAACAGTCATGGCGTTGCAAATGTCGCATGATTTAGGATGGCTGAGTACTGAACAGCGTGATCGAGGCATTAAGTTATTCATGCGTGCAGGACTCCCTGTTGTACCGCCTGCGCAAATGACGGCGGATACATTTTTAACGCATATGGCCGTTGATAAGAAAAATATTGATGGGCAAATACGTTTAGTCTTATTGCCTGATTTAGGCGCTGCAGTCGTCACGGCTGACTATCCTGCAGAAACCTTAAGGGCTGTGCTCACTGCAGATTACTCCACCATTGTTGACAGTCTTTAACTGAACGAGAACACCATGACTGACCTGTATGCGGATAATGGTTACTTAGATCATTATCAATTTAAACATGATCCTTTTTTAGCGCGCGGCCCCAGCTTTAAGTTTTTTGCAGCGAAACGTCGCCCCGTATTGGTCGAGTTGCATCATCTTGCGCGTTACAGCAAATTGATGCTTGTGGTTACCGGCCCGCAAGGCAGTGGTAAAACTGTGCTGCGTCAAGCCTTGGTGGCCAGTTCAAAAGAGCCGATTAAAAGCATAGTGATCACCGCGTCAGGTAAGGCGGATGCAGCATCTATGCTGCAGAAAGTCAGTGCAGAACTGGGTTTGCTCAATAGTGATATTGCTGGAGTGCTGCGGCACATCGAGCAATTGTTAATTACCGGACAAGAAGTTCACGTGATTGTTGATAATGCCGAGTGCTTAGATGACTCGGCATTGTTGTTTTTGCAGCGTATTGCTCAAGGTGTTAATGACTCAAGTGCGCGTGTCTTTGTTTTTTCTGATTCTTCAATTTGTCCTCTGTTGGAAAAAGTTGCAGACAGTGCTGATTTGCATCATGTGGTTGCACTCGAAGCTTGGGATGAGCAAGAGACACTTGAATATATTGAACAGCGCTTGATTGCTGCAGGGCAGGATTTAGATATATTTACTGAACCGCAATTAGAAGCCATTTATACACAATCACGCGGCTGGCCAGGCCAAGTGAATACAGTGGCGAAAGCTTTGCTGCTGGAGAAAATGACGCAAATAAGCACTAAAAGAACACCAGTGAAATTGCCCTATAAGCATCTGGCTTTATTAGCTGTGCTGGGGATTGGCTTGGCTGCTGCATGGTTTATGCAAACCAATAGCGCGGACAGTACGGGTAAGAATGTAGATGTAGCAACGTCTGAGCAGCCGTTAGTGCTGCCGGTTGAGCCTGTGCCAGTGCAGTATGGAACTAAAATTGAAGTGCCGCTAGAACTGACGCCTGAACCTGTACTGCGTGAGCCGCTGGCGCAAGCGGTTAACTCAGACGATGACGATGTTGCTGTCGAGCCTTTAGATGCTGAGGTTAAGCCTGAGCCTGTTGCTGCAGTCCCGGTGTCTGCACCGCCGGTAGCTGTGAGCGCTCCGGTGCCGGTGAGTAGACCACCGTCTGAAATCATTAAGCAAACGGTTGTGCCAGCGACACCTTTGGTTGAGAAAAAACCTGCTGCTGCAGTCAAAGCCAAACCCGCTGCGCCGGCTGCTGTAGCGAAAAATAAAGCCCCAACTGGGCTCGCGGGTAGTGCCGGGCACAGCCAATGGTTCAAACAGCAAACGCCTTCGCGTTATACCTTGCAAGTACTGGGTACGCGCTCTGAGGCAACGGCCCGTAGTTTTGTGCAGCAAAACCCCAGTCAGTACCATTATTTTAGAAAAGAGCATCAAGGCCAAGCTTTGTTTGTGGTGACGTACGGCGCCTTTACTGACCGTGCCGCCGCGCAAACAGCAATCAATAGTCTGCCAGAAAAAATCCGTAAGGATAAACCTTGGCCGCGAACCATCTTAAGCATCCAACAAGAGCTACGCTGAGGTCATTATGAACTATCGTCACGCTTACCATGCGGGCAACCATGCCGATGTGCTCAAGCACTGGGTGCTGACACGCTGCATCGCTTTATTGCAAAAAAAACCAGCACCTATGGCCTATGTTGATACCCATGCGGGAATTGGTTTATATGATTTGCAGGGTGAAGAAGCGCTAAAAACAGATGAGTGGCAGGAGGGTATAGCTCGAGTTTGGAACTCGAATCATCCTTTGCTTGCGAATTATTTGCATGCTGTGCGCGAGCTGAATGAGGATGATGAGCTGCGCTACTATCCAGGCTCTCCAGAGTTTGCACGTTGCTTAACACGCAGCCAAGATCACTTGTACCTGAACGAAAAGCACCCGCTAGACGGTCAGTTGCTCAAGGATAACATGCGTATTGACCGCCGAGTCAGCGTGCACTTAGGCGAGGGCTGGCATGTGCCGCGCGCCTTGTTACCGACTGAAGAAAAACGTTTGCTGATGCTGATTGATCCGCCTTTTGAAGAAGGTGATGATTTGCAAAATAGCGTGAAAGCTTTGGATGAAAGTTTGGCGCGTATGCGTCAAGCCATTGTTTGTTTGTGGTATCCAGTCAAAGACTTGATCCAGTTACGCCGTTTTTATCAAGCTTTAGAAAAAAGTAGCGCTACCAAGTTATTACGCATTGAACTGTATATTAATAAGCCCGACGATGCGGCTCAACTGAATGGCTCAGGCCTGGTTATTTGTAATCCGCCTTGGGGGCTGGAAGATGAGTTGAAGGAGTTGCTGCCTTGGCTTGCGCAAACCTTACAACAAGGCGAGGGAGGCTGGCGTTTAGATTGGTTGCTTAAGGATTAGCGGGGCAGGCAATCGCCATTGGGTTGCCAATCAACCAGTAAACCTCTAAGTAAAGCATCGATCATTGTGCCTGCCAGTTCCACTTGAAAGAGTTTTGGGTCTCTTAGCCAGTCACTGAGCAGTCCCAGTAGCATGGCATGCAAGGCTAAAGCCGCCGTGCGTGGAGTGATGCTGGGATGCAGGCGGGCAGAAACACGAGGCTCACTAAACAGCTGCTCACACAGGGCGATAAACTCATTGATAAAGGTTTCGTGACGTTCTTCTGCTTCACGCAAGTCATCAGTAAATTCACAACGGCGTAGCAAAATAGTAAAAATACGCCGCTTCCTCTCATCGCGACCCATCATCAATAGAGCATCAGCACAGAGGTTTCTTAAACCGGTAATGGGGTTGTTTGGATCGCATTCACTGATGTGTTTAGCAATCTGTTCCGCCGGCAAGCGCACTTGGTTGAGCATTTCATTAAACAAGTGTGCTTTGTTTTTGAAGTGCCAATATACCGCGCCGCGAGTCACACCGGCTTGCCGAGCAATGTGCTCTAAAGAAGTGTGTGATACGCCTTTTTTTAAAAAAAGCAGTTCAGCCGCGTTGAGTATGTCAACGCGTGTATTGTCAGCAGCTTGTTTGGTACGGCGCATAAATATATTCAGATATAAATGAATGCAATCACTGTAGCTGCTTTTATAGCGTGCAGCTGTCGGTTATGCAGACAAAGATGAGATGAAGTGACTCAGCTTACACGCAACGCCGTAGATTAGACAGATTCTGTTGTGCTGAGTAATTTTCGTAAAGTCTCAGTATCTTCGCTCGAGATATCAATAATATGAAAGCCCGCCCAGAAGTGATTGGGTTCATCGGCGGCGCGCACCCATAAACATTCGGCACCAAAAGACAGTAATGAGCGCAGAAGCGTATCGTTAGCGGCTAAGACTCGCAGCTGCCAGATGCTGTCGACATCAATCGGCTGTGGACAAAATAATAGAAAGCCGTCTTCAGAAATATCGACAAAACGACCTAGAAATCGAGCGCTATGTAAATCATACGCTTCTAGAGCTTGTTCTGTGGTGTAACGCTGATTTTGGCGGCGATCATTCATATCAAGGCTCTATATCTTAAGCAGGGCTGTGTTGGAAATTTTGGAATATTTTTTGGATGGCGTTGAGTGCGCGATCGATGAGAGGCATTGTACGGTTTTTTTCAGCAATACGTACTCTACCTTGCTCTATTTCAATCGCTAATTGGGTTAGAGGTTTGATCGCGACTCGCTGCCCTGACGCGTCAACAAACATGTAGTTGCGCGTGGTTGGGCTAAACCAAGACAGCTTTAAAGTGGCTTTTGGTGAGTCAAACTCAAACCATGTTCCAAAGCTAATATGTTCAAGCTCTGTTGCTATTTCTTTGGCTTTAGCCGATAAATTTGCAATAGGAGTCGCAGGCTCAATATTTTTATCCTCTCCCAGCATCGTCCCTAAAGGGCTTTCTGGAAGTGGCGTGCTGATTGTTTCAGCCGCTACAGTCTGCTGGGCTTGTACTGCATGCTGACAGGCAATTAAGTTTTGGATCAGCTTGCGAATCATGTCAGGGTGGTGGCTGCCGAGTAACTCGAGGCCCTTTTGAAGATCTTCCAATAGCGCTATGCGGATGACTTCGAAGCGCGCACGATCTGTATCCTTGTCAAGGTATGTGCCGCTCCATGCCAGCTGTTGTGCCACTTCAGCGTAGCGCTGCCATTGCGAGCTTGCGGGGCCGTGGCGTAAAAAAGCAAAGATCAGTACATCAACCCAAGTGTGTTCTAGAAAATTACGGATCACGCTGGGGGCTGGATATTGGTTAACTGCACTATTGACCAGCGCGCAGGCCTGGTTACGCGCTGCGAGCAGTTTATCGCGTCCTCGGGCCGCTTCCACTGCACGCTTTTCGCGTAACTCAACCCGCTGGCTTAAGGCGCTGACAAAGGTATTGAAATCTTGCATCAGGTATTCAAACAGCGTGCTATCACCTTTGAAACTGCGCAAGGCTTGCACAACTGTCGCTTGCATTTTTTGTTGTAGCGCAGATTCTTCGCTTGCGCCGCGATAGAGCACACCTGCTTGAGCCATGCCGTTCAGGAGTTTACGGGCGGGATGCTGATGCTGGGTAAACAGTGATTGATCTTGCAGTGCAACCTGTAAATAGAGTGAATGCAGATTGGACAAGATGGTTTTGCTGGTCTCTGAAAGGCTGGCATCTTCAATGATAAAGTTAAATAGCATGCCCACCAAATCAATCGTGTTGGTTTGCTGGCTGGCAATCTTGTGACTTTCAGCGTCAGCGTGTGCCGCCTGTAATTGTTCAATCAAAGCGCTTTTAATGTTATCTACAGTCTGTACCGAAAAATGATGGCTAGCCCGTTCTGCACTTGATTGTTGCAGTTGGGATAAAGATTGCAAGAGTTGTGCGGTGCTGTATTCCTGAGTGGCATCGCTGCGTGTAAAGGCAGCAATGCTACGCACCCCGTCAGGCAGCGCTTGGTTATTAGCGTGCTGATGAAAAGCACTCAGTAATGTATTGATGTTTTCAGCTTGAAAGCGTGTTGTTTCATCAATAGCGCTACCCGGTTGTAAGTCGCTATTGATCGGTGCGCTGTGCTGGTGTGCTGCTGTAGATTGTATGGGGTCGTGAGAAGAATGTGCGGCTGCATGAGCTGGCTGTGATTCGTTGGCATGAGGTGCTGCATGCACTGGGTTACTTGCGTTGTTAGCCAGCTCTTCGTCTTGTGCTGCCTGTGGCGCAGCGGGTGCGCGTAACGGTGTGCTTCGCGCTGCTGAATACTTCAAGTTAGGCAGTACACCCGCCTCAACCAGTAAAGCGTTGGTCTGCGTATAAAAGCTGTCGAGTTCGCGCATCACAAACTGCTCAAACAGCATATATAAAATAGTTTTGATCTGCAGATTGAATGAGCTGGTGTTGATTGCTTCATAAAAACTGTTGGCAATAAATGTCGGCGAAAGAGGGCTGCTGTCGCCAGGTTTTGTCCCGCTATTAATTAGAGCGAGACGTTGCTCTATGCCATAGAGTGCTTCTATACAGCGCTCGCTGACTTTTTTAGACATGCTGGTGACCAACAGTGACTCTTCAAAGTCCTCGGTTTGCACTAAGGACAGCTCAGCGTCACTCTTGTCGTGTGCGTCATGGGTGGCTTGTAGCTTTCCAGTTAGAAAGTTATCAAACTGCAAACCAATACTTTTAAGAAAAGTGCGCTCAATAGCGATGTGCTGCTTACGCACAGCGCGAATGCTTTCAAAAAACATTTCTTGAACTTGATTGTTTTCAGCTTTTTCAGCACAGGTAAATAAAGTGCTATCAGCTTGAGTAAAAGCTGCACGTACGTTTTCAGCTAAATGGTCAAGGAAAAGCTTACGTATGCTTTGAGTCAAACTATTAAATTGTGGAAGAATTTTACGATCCATGAGCGCACTCCTAGTGCTGCTGTATTACTGCAATGCTTAATAGCGATATAATATCAGTAAGACCTGTGAAAGGTTAGGTCTCTAAATGAGACGCAGGGTTGCATTAAATGCAGCTGTTACCTGTGTTTTGTGTGATAAATGCGATTTGTTTGTAAATAGGTGTTGACAGGTTTCAATATATCGGTAGAATGTCGCACCACAGATGAGGCAAACCTCTAAAGGGTTTAAATCAAATGTATGTTCCGCGATAGCTCAGTTGGTAGAGCAAATGACTGTTAATCATTGGGTCCCTGGTTCGAGTCCAGGTCGTGGAGCCATCGGGGTATAGCGCAGTCCGGTAGCGCGCCTGCTTTGGGAGCAGGATGTCGGGAGTTCGAATCCCCCTACCCCGACCATTTTTGGGTCGTTAGCTCAGTGGTAGAGCAGTTGGCTTTTAACCAATTGGTCGTAGGTTCGAATCCCACACGACCCACCATGTATTTTTGAATACACATTCTAAGCCTCTAGCAGTTTCTGTTAGAGGCTTTTTTTGTTTTTGTCGTTTTTCATGAGTTCTACAAACCTGCGGTCTGCAGACTACGAATGGGGTGGCGTTGCTTTGATTTGAGCTGCGGCCTAGCAGTCTGTGCTGTCTAGGCTGCCTGTATTATAATTTAGTGGCTGCGCGCAACAATATAGTGGGCGAGTTGGCGTAAGTGCTCGGCGCGTTGATCAAAGATGCCGAGGGCAGCTAATGCTTGGTCTCTTAATGAGAGAGCATAGGCTTGCGCTTCTTTGAGCCCTAATAGTACTGGGTAGGTTGGCTTGTCGTGCTCAATATCACTGCCTTGCTGCTTGCCAAGTGTTTGGGTATCGCTGGTGACATCCAAGATATCGTCTTGCACTTGAAAGGCGAGGCCGATTGCTTGTGCATACTGCTGTAATGCTGCTAATGCTTGTGGTGTCGCTGCATTACTGGCAATGGCGCCAAGGTGAACGCTGGCCTCGATCAGGGCACCGGTTTTGTGGCGATGCATCAACTCTAATGTGTCGATACTGATTGCTTGGCCGACAGCACTTAAATCAATCGCTTGGCCACCCACCATGCCACGAGCGCCTGCAGCGCTGGACAATACTTTGAGCATATCGAGGCGTTGTTGACAGCTGATCGGTGAAAGGGCTTCATCGCTGAGAGCGTCAAAGGCTAAAGACTGCAGGGCGTCACCAGCGAGAATGGCATAGGCCTCATCAAAGGCTTTGTGCGTAGTTGGCTGGCCGCGGCGTAAATCATCGTCATCCATGGCTGGCAAATCGTCATGCACTAATGAGTAAGCATGAATGAGCTCAACAGCGCAGGCAGCACCGTAAGCGTCTTTGACATCGCCGCCCAATGCTTGGCAGCTGGCAAACACTAATAACGGTCTGATGCGTTTGCCGCCGTTCATAACGCTGTAGTGCATGGCGTGGTACAGGCGCTGCAATGGCGCAGAGGGTGCAGTCAGCAGTTGTTGTAATGCACCGTCAACATGTTTTTGGCAAAACTGCTGATAGTCTGAGATCACAATAAGGTACTTCCATCGTGCGGTTTTTCAACCAAGGTGCCGTTTTGCTCCAGTAAGATTTGCACGCGTTGTTCTGCATCTTGCAGGGCGCTTTGGCACTCGCGTGTCAGGCTAATACCTTGCTCGAAGGTGGTGAGTGATTCTTCAAGCGATAAGTCACCACTTTCGAGTCGCTCAACTAAAGCTTGCAGCTCATTTAATGATTGTTCAAACGCAGGTGTTTTTTTTTGGCGAGCCATACAGCCCTCACAAAATGAAATATGGATAGTCTAAAACACAGCGGCATGACAGATGCCTGGGTGTGCTTTACGTAATAGGGTCTGAAGTATAGCTCAACTCAGGGTTGAGCTAAATTACTAAAGTAGCTGTGAGCTTGGGTTTATGATGCGACTGCAGTTCTTATGCTGATTGGCGACCTTAGGTGTAGCGTATTAAAGTATTGTCAGCGCTAAAGTGTTCAGCTGGGGCTTTGGGTTTAGAGAAGTAATAGCCTTGCAGGCGCTGGCAGCCGCATTGGCGTAAGAAGTCAGCTTGTGCAGTGGTTTCAACCCCCTCGGCAATCACTTCAAGGTTGAGTGTTGTGGCAATAGTAAGAATACCTTGCACCAGTGCTATGGACTGTTTGCAATCGGGTAAGCCCATGACAAATTCACGGTCGATTTTTACGCCATCAAATTCAAAGCGTTTAATGTAAGTCAGCGATGAATAGCCGGTACCAAAGTCGTCTAAAAATAAAACCAAGCCCGCCGCTTTGAGTTGTTTGAGGGTGTGCTGCACTTGTGAGCCGCTATCGAGTAATGAGTTTTCAGTCACTTCCAGTTCAATTAAATGTGCAGGAGTACGCTCTTCATGCATGATTTTTATTAACGAGCCGGCAAGGTCGGCTTGTAAAAAATCTAAGGGTGACAGGTTGACCGCAATACGCAGTGGCGTGCCTTGATTGTTCCAGAGCGTGGCTTGACGGCATGCTGTGCGAAACACCCAGCGTGATACATCGAGAATCATGCCGGTTTCTTCAAGAATTGGAATGAATTGATCAGGGCCGACCAAACCGCGCGTACTTGAGCGCCAGCGCAATAAAGATTCCATAGAAATGGGAGTGCTAGAGCCGTCCACTTGCGGTTGGTAAAACAGCTCGAATTCATCGCGGCTCATGGCGTGGCGCAATTCTTCGGTGAGCTGTTGGCGCAGTTCGGTGTCGGTGGCGAGGCTGTTGTTAAAAGTAACATAGCAGTTGCGGCCAATTTTCTTCGCCTGATGTAGGGCTAAATCAACATGCCTGAGCAGTTGCATCGAGTTACTGTTGGGTTCTGTTGAATGTGCAATCCCTATGCTGGCGGTAATATAAAGCTCGTATTGCAATACTTTAAAGGGTTCGCTGAAGGTGCTGAGTAAAGACTGAGTCAGTAACTCAGCATCCTCGCTGGATAGGTGCTGTACGGCGACCATAAACTCATCACCACCTGAACGAGCGAGTATGGCGTTCGCGGATAGATGAGTTTGGAGGCGGTTGGCAACAGTTTTTAACAGCTGATCGCCAATGTTATGGCCTAGGCTGTCATTGAGGTATTGGAAGTGATCAAGATCAATCAGTAAGACAGAGAGCGGGGCTTCCTCGTTAATCACCGATTCCAAATGCGCCAGTATATTATTGCGATTGGCTAGCCCAGTCAGAATGTCGTAGTTGGCTAAATAATGCAGGCGTTGCTCAGCGAGTTTGCGCTCGCTAATGTCGTTGAGCAAAATCAATTGGAAACGTTGTTCATCTTTATCAAAGAGGCTGGTTGAAGCTTCTAAGGTCAGTGATTGTGTATTTTGAGTTGTGGTCAGCACTGTTGTTGTGCTGCGGCCTTGAATCAGCTCTAACCATTGCTCGGTTGAACTGAACAGTTGCTCTGGGGGTGTGCGACATAAATCAGCTTGTGGCATGTTAAAGAGTGACTGTGCTGCGGGGTTAGCTTCAATAATGGTGTGCTGCTCATCGAGTAGCAGTAGGCCGATGGGCGCTGCATTGATCAGGCTGCGCAGCATATGCTCGCTTTCTTCAAGTGACTTGTGGTTGTTTTCAAGCTGCATCAGCATGCTATTAATGTCTGCACCTAAGGCGCTGATTTCATCGTTACCGCTTAAGTTGGTGCGTACTTTGAAAGTGCCCTCATTCGCTGCGTAGCGCTGGGTGATGCGGCCAATATGAGCAATGCGCTTCACCACTAAATGAAAATATAGATTATTTAAAATAAAGCCCAGTACAAATAATAAAATCAGGGCTTGCCCTAAATACAGCCAAGCGTTGTAGGTGGTTTGGCGTATCAGTCCAGCAAAATCAAGCTCAACCAGTAATGCCGCAGATACGTCTTGGTGAGTGAATTGCGTACGATTTAAAGGGTAGATGGCCAGGTAGCTTTGCTCACCCACCAGCTGCCATGAAGGCTTATATCGACTGATTAAATCAGATAAAGGCTGTTCTGCGAGTTGCTCGTGAATACTGGCTTCTAAGCCTAAGCGGGTTGCCGCGATGGTGTTGAGTTGTGAGTCAACTACAGCCGCCCAGCGCACATTAGGTAAGCTGCCGAGTTCGGCGAGCTCAGTAAACATTTCTTCAGTGCGACTCATGTGCAGGTGATCGTTGAGGCTGCTTTGTAACTGAATCAGCATATGGTCAGTATAGTTGCGCCATGAGTCCAGTGCGTTTTTTTGACTGATGGGCAGCTGAATTAATAATAGTAATAATGCAAAAATAATGGCAAAGAGGCCGAGCAGGGCCGGAATTGAGCGCCGCAACGAATAGCGATTTAACATGAGTCGCCCTCGCAGGCTGGCAGCAGTAAAGCCTCGTTGATCGGGGCTTTTTGTAGACTTTTATTCAGCATATAGGCTTGCATCGTTTGAATACGTTGCGCTAACACGCCTTGATTAAAGTACTGCGTATTGAGTGCTTTGTCGCCCATCACAATGCCGTCGAGACTTTTGCTTAGACTGCTCGCGTCAACGCCTAAACGTTTGCGTACTATTACATCATGTCGTGCGGGATCTTCCAGCCAAACATCTAAGCTGCCATACCATAAGGCGCGAATACGCGAGCGTAATTGCGGAGTGACTTTGTCGCGATTGATCACTAAGACGTTGATAATGTCGTCACGTAAATCGCGACTACTGAATAAGGGGAGCGCACCCAGTGAGGTGAGCATTGTGTCATTGAGGCTGGTGTTGACAGTCGCATCAATAGTGCCGTCTCTGAACGCATCAGTATGGGTGTACATTGGCGTATTGACGATGTTGATATCTTCGATGGCTAAATGTGCTTTATCTAAGATGTGGGAGAGAAAGTAAGTGCCGAGGGTGCTGCCTTCGACGGCTACGCGTTTACCTTTGAGGTCGTGCAAGTTACGAATATCAGGTGTGGCGTATAGAACGTCTGCTCCAGCAGATAAATTGGCTACTAAAATAATTTCAATATCATGCCCAGTGCTTTGCAGCAGCACGGCTTCATCGAGTGTTAAAAATGCGGCATCGAGTAAGCCGTTATGCATGCCACGGGTGACGCCGTTAGCGGTTTGGTATTCGACGAGATGAATATTCGCGGTCGCGGTCCACTTATTTTCGTCGGCGATATAAATAGGGGCATAGCCGAGCCAGCGGTTGCTGCCAATACGCAGAGGTTCGGGGGAGTGATCGCAGCCTGATAAAAATAAGCTGCAGAGGATTAGAGTGATTAAGGCGCGCATTAGCAAAGTCCATTCGCAATAATGGTAGAGATCTTAAAATACCCCAATCTCAAACAACGCTCGTTAAATCGTAAATAACAAGCGTTGATGGTTCATGTAATAGCAGTGCATCGGTGTGACGCGCTGCTATCGACGCAGCGCTTACTTGTTGTATGCGGCTACAGCTTTAGTGATTTCTTCGCGTGCCGCGGCAGCATCACCCCAGCCTTCAACTTTAACCCACTTACCTTTTTCTAAATCTTTGTAGTTTTCAAAGAAGTGTTTGATTTGCTCAATCAATAAAGGTGGCAGATCAGTGTATTCGTGCACATCATTGTATAACTGAGTAATTTTTTCGTGTGGCACTGCGATTAATTTCGCGTCACCACCGGCTTCGTCCGTCATATGCAAAACACCGACTGGACGAGCGCGGATCACCGCACCTGGCGCAACGGGGTAAGGTGTAACGACTAATACGTCGAGTGCATCACCATCATCGGCTAGGGTGTTGGGAATAAAACCATAGTTGGCAGGATAAAACATAGGCGTGGCCATAAAGCGATCAACCATCAGGTTGTCCGTTTCAGTATCAATTTCGTATTTGATCGGCGCGTGGTTTGCAGGGATTTCAATGGCAACATAAATGTCGTTCGGTAGATCTTTGCCTGCTGGGATTTTGCTATAGCTCATGTTTAATGATCCGCTAGAAAATAAAAAAGTAAAAAGATTATAGGCGTATTTGTTGGGCGATACCATGTATTGCTGCCGTGAGTGTGTGAGTGGTGCAGGGCTATCGCCTGCTCACTAAAGCACAGCGGCTTTATAGAGTGTTGCTGCTGGCATCAGAGCGGCAAAATATAGCTGGTAAATTGTTTGTCTTCGATAAAATCTGCAGCACTATACAGGCGCTGGGCAATCTCGTGGCTGGCATGAATGGACACACGTAAACGCACAACATTATTTTCTCGTGCATGTTGTGCTACGGCTTGCAACAGTTGTTTGGCCACTTGTTTGCGGCGTGAAGGTTCAGTTACATACATGTCGTTAATGATCCAGATCGGGCGCAATAACACTGAAGAAAAACTGGGGTAAACCAAACAGAAACCCATGGGCAAATCATGTTCAAATGCCAGCAGAATAATGGCTTCCTCGCGACTGATACGTTCAGTTAAAAACGTTTTAGAGTCGATTTGTTGTGGCATTGCACCGTAGAACTCGCGGTAGCGGATAAACATCGGTAGAAGTTGGTCTAGATGTTCCAGGCTGGCTTGAGTGATACGCATGTGAGTTCTCTTTTCGGTTGAAGGCTGATCGCAGGACTAGCAATCGTGCCTTAAAGCAGTACCTCGATGCAAACCTCTTGTCTGTGATGCTGGCACGCTGCAGTGAGTTGGCTTGTGCTAATCTTGCCGGTAATTATTAGGGGTTGATATGCATATTCATATTTTAGGTATTTGTGGCACATTTATGGGGTCTTTGGCGTTGCTGGCCAAAGAGTTGGGCCATCGCGTGACGGGCTCGGATGCCAATGTGTATCCGCCGATGAGCACGCAGTTGCAAGAGCAGGGTATTGAGTTATTGCAGGGCTACCACCCTGAGCATTTACAGCCTGCACCTGATTTGGTTGTGGTCGGCAATGCTTTGTCGCGTGGCAATCCTGCAGTCGAATATATGCTGGATGTCGGCTTGCCTTATGTATCAGGGCCGCAGTGGCTG
>CANRHT010000024.1 GCA_947630465.1 uncultured Pseudomonadaceae bacterium | reverse complement strand
AGACGATCACCGAGTTTGACCGCTAGGCTTTTAATCACTCCAGCTTTTGGTGCTGGAATTTCCATGCTGGCTTTATCTGATTCAAGCGTCAGTAAGCTTTGCTCAGCCTCAATGCGATCACCTACTTTAACAAACAGCTCAATCACTTCACCCTCACCAGTGCCGATGTCGGGTACGCGAATTAATTCACTCATTAGCGCTCTCCTCAGCAATCCAGTGGATTGGGTTTATTCGCATCAATACCAAACTTATCCATGGCATCGAGCATCACTTGTGCATCCAACTGACCTTGAGCCACTAGACCTTCTAGGGCAGCTAACACCACCCAGTGACGATCCACTTCAAAGAAATGACGCAGCTTTTTACGTGAATCACTGCGGCCAAAACCATCTGTACCCAAAACTTTGTACTGATCTTGTGGCACCCATTGGCGCACTTGGTCAGCATAGAGTTTCATATAGTCAGTTGAAGCAATCACAGGACCGCGACGACCTTCTAAGCAGTTTTCAATGTGCGACAAACGTGCGGTTTCACGTGGGTGCAGTCGGTTCCAACGCTCTGCATCCAAACAGTCACGGCGTAATTCGTTAAAACTGGTCACGCTCCAGACATCAGCACCCACGCCAAAGTCTTCACGCAAGATCTTCGCTGCTGCACGCACTTCCAGTAAAATCGTACCGCTGCCTAACAACTGCACATGCAACTCGCTGCTGCGTTTATCTTCTTCGAGCAAATACATACCGCGAATAATATCGTCTTCAATGCCTTCTCGTTCTGGCATTGCAGGCTGCTCGTAGGCTTCATTCATCATGGTGATGTAGTAGTAACGATCGTTTTGCAGCTCCAACATTTGGTGCACACCTTCACGAATAATCACCGCCATCTCATAACCATAGGCGGGATCATAGCTGTGACAGTTCGGGATAGTGCCAGCCAAAATATGGCTGTGACCATCTTGGTGCTGCAAGCCTTCACCATTGAGCGTCGTGCGCCCCGCGGTGCCACCCATCAAGAAACCTCGGGCACGAATATCACCCGATGCCCACGCTAAATCGCCAATGCGTTGGAAACCAAACATCGAGTAGAACGCATAAAACGGTAGCATCGGCTGATTGTGATTACTGTAGGCCGTCGCTGCCGCAATCCAAGCAGACATGGCACCGGCTTCTGTAATACCTTCTTCGAGAATCTGCCCTTTAACGTCCTCTTTGTAGTACATCACCTGGCCATGGTCGACCGGCTGATACAGCTGGCCAACAGCCGAGTAAATACCCAACTGGCGGAACATGCCTTCCATACCAAAAGTACGTGCTTCATCGGGCACTATCGGCACAATACGGCTGCCTAAATCTTTGTCTTTAAGTAATTGCGCAAGAATACGTACAAACACCATAGTGGTCGAAACTTCGCGATCACCACTGCCATCAAGGATGGTCTTTAACGTCTCTAACGAAGGCGTCGGAATGCTCATACTCTTCATGCGGCGTTGCGGTACAAAACCACCGAGTTTCTCGCGGCTTTCTTTTAGATAGCGTATTTCTGCGCTGTTTTCTGCTGGGCGATAAAACGGCAGGCTTTCAATATCCTCATCACTGACCGGAATATCAAAGCGGTCTCTAAAACCTTTTAAGCTTTCTAGATCAACTTTTTTAACGTTGTGCGCAATATTCTGTGCTTCACCCGTACCCGTGCCGTAGCCTTTAATGGTTTTGGCTAAGATCACCGTGGGCTGGCCTTTATGGTTCACTGCTGCATGGTAAGCGGCATACACCTTAAAGGGGTCATGACCCCCACGGTTGAGATTCCAGATATCCGCATCAGACAGGTCCGCTACCATCTCAGCTAAAGCGGGATCAGCACCAAAGAAGTCTTCACGCACAAAGGCACCATCATTGGCTTTGTAGTTCTGATAATCACCATCCAGCGCTTCATCCATCCGTTTTTGCATCGCGCCTTCAGTATCTTGAGCAAACAGCGGATCCCACAATCGACCCCAGAGCACTTTGATCACGTTCCACTCAGCACCGCGGAAGTTACCTTCAAGCTCTTGAATAATTTTGCCATTGCCACGCACAGGTCCATCAAGACGCTGCAAGTTACAGTTGATGACAAAAATTAAGTTATCCAGTTTTTCACGGCCGGCTAATGAAATCGCACCCAGTGATTCGGGCTCATCGGTTTCACCATCACCTAGGAAACACCAGACTTTTTGCTTACCCGGCTGAATAAAGCCGCGGTGCTCAAGGTATTTCATAAAGCGCGCTTGATAGATCGCTTGAATCGGACCTAACCCCATCGATACCGTGGGGAACTGCCAGTAGTCCGGCATCAACCATGGGTGCGGGTAGGACGATAAACCTTCACCGTCGGTTTCTCGACGGAAATGTTCAAGCTGCTCTGCAGTGATACGGCCTTCTAAAAATGAACGCGCATAGACGCCGGGAGAGGCGTGACCTTGGAAATAAATTAAGTCACCGCCATGCTCTTCAGTCGGTGCTTTAAAGAAATAGTTAAAGCCAATGTCATATAAAGTGGCACTGGAAGCAAAAGTGGCAATATGGCCACCCAGATCTGGATCCGCTTGGTTGGCACGCATCACCATCGCCAGCGCGTTCCAACGTACCAGCGAGCGAATGCGGCGTTCCATAAAGAGGTCGCCCGGCATAAGGGCTTCATGTGTTACAGGAATTGTATTGCGGTATGGCGTGGTAATGGCATGCGGTAAACGTGTGCCGCTGCGGCTCGCCAATTCACCTAAGCGCGATAAAATATAATGAACGCGCTCTTCGCCTTCATGGGCTTGGACAGAATCTAAGGCGTCCAGCCATTCTTGGGTTTCTACCGGATCAAGATCGTGCATATTGAGCTCCCGAACTAGGGTCTATGGGTGTTGGACCTATACGAGTGAACCCTCTTGTGGACAGCTCACTCGCTGTGTCATGCAGTCCTTACTGTTGTTTCTTGTAGTTTTACTACAAAAAAACACTGCCGTCAGCATCTATTCATCACTTCTTTTAGTCAAGTCACCCGATTGAGCTAAACCTAGCGACGCTTATTTGAGGTATCTTTAACGCAATATTTAGCGCGGTATTGTTCAGGATCTTGTATGACACCTCTTCTTTTAACTTCGACACCATCGAGCTTATTACTGCTCCAACAAAAAGCGCAACGCAAATGGATACACGCCTTGCAAGAGCAGAATGTGCCAGATCCAGCATGGTCAGACAGCCGCTATCAAGCCTTTATTCGCGTGTGCAGTTTGAGTGATTTTGTCCTCAATCAAGCCATCCGTGACCCGCAAGCTTTAATTGATTTGGTCAACTCAGGACAACTTGATCGCACTTTAGTACCCGGTGAAATCCGTCACCACCTGACGGAGCGCTTGGCCGACTGCACTGATGAAGCCTGCTTGCTACTGCACTTGCGCCAATACCGTAACCGCCAACAAGTACGCATTATTTGGCGTGATTTAATGCGCCAAGCCGAACTGAGCGAAACCTGCCGTGATCTATCCGCCATGGCCGATGCCTGTACGGATTTAGCTTATCACTGGTTGTATAAGCAACATTGCCAACTGTTTGGCACGCCGATTGGGCGTTACAGCAAACTACCGCAGCAATTAGTGATTTTAGGCATGGGCAAGCTGGGCGCTTACGAGCTTAATTTATCGTCCGATGTGGATTTGATTTTCACCTACCCCGAAGGCGGTGACACTGAAGGTGCCAAGCGCAGTTTGGATAACCAAGAATTTTTTACCCGCTTAGGTCAGAAGCTGATCAAAGCCTTAGACACCATCACCGTCGATGGCTTTGCTTTTCGTGTGGATATGCGCCTGCGCCCTTATGGTTCCAGTGGTCCGCTGGTATTTAGCTTTACCGCCATTGAGCAGTACTATCAAAACCAAGGCCGCGACTGGGAACGTTACGCGATGATTAAAGCCCGCGTGATTGCTGGTGACCACAATGCGGGCGCCAGCTTGCTGCGAATTTTACGCCCCTTTGTCTATCGCCGTTATTTAGATTTCTCGGCCATTGAAGCGCTGCGCCTGATGAAGCAATTGATTCAACAAGAAGTGCGCCGCAAAGATATGGACGACAATATCAAACTGGGCTCAGGTGGCATCCGTGAAGTGGAGTTTATCGCCCAAGCCTTTCAGCTGATTCATGGTGGGCGTGATTTAAGCTTACAACAGCGACCTTTGCTGAACATTTTAGACACCCTCGCCGCACAAGGTTATATGCCCTCCTGTGATGTCACAGAACTCAAAGATGCCTACCGCTTTTTGCGTTACACCGAGCATGCTTTACAAGCCGTGGCCGATTTACAAACACAAAGTCTACCCGACACTGAGCTTGAGCAAGCACGCTTAGCCTTTATGATGGGCTTTAACGACTGGGAGACCTTTATTGGACAATTGATGTATTGGCGCAAGCGCGTTGAGCATCATTTCCGCAATGTGATTGCCGATCCTGACGAAGATGAAGACGACTGCATTGGTGGTGAATGGCTGCCTGTTTGGGAGTTTAGTATCGCGGTTGAGAGTATTTATCAGCAGCTCAGCGAAGCCGGCTATCGAGACAGTCATGCTGCGTGGCAACGTATTGTACAGCTGCGTGAAGGCAGCCAAGTGCGGGCCATGCAACGTGCAGGGCGTGAACGCTTAGATGCCTTTATGCCGCGTTTTTTATCACAAGCCGTGGAGCATGATGATCCTGATTTGGTGCTCGAACGCGTACTACCGTTGATTGAAGCGGTCGCTCGCCGTTCGGCTTATTTGGTGCTACTCACAGAAAACCCAGGGGCTTTGTTGCGCGTGATCAGTCTGTGCGCCGCCAGTCCTTGGATTGCCGAGCAACTCACGCGCTTCCCTGCGCTACTCGATGAACTGCTCAACGAAGGCCGCCTCTACCGCCCACCCTTAGCGCCTGAACTCACAGCTGAACTGCGTGAACACTTACTGCGTATCCCCGAAGAAGATGTCGAGCAGCAAATGAATGCCCTGCGCCACTTTAAGTTGGCGCACCGTTTACGCGTGGCCGCCTCAGAAATCGCCGGCACGCTGCCACTGATGAAAGTCAGTGATTATTTAACCTGGCTCGCCGAAGCAATTCTTGAGCAAGTACTGCACCTAGTTTGGAATGAAATGGTGCGCAAGTACGGCATGCCAGTGCGCAGCGATGGCAGCCGCAGTGATCTTGATTTTGTTGTCGTGGGTTACGGCAAGCTCGGCGGCATTGAACTGGGGCACGGCTCAGATCTTGATTTAGTCTTTATTTACGACTGTGATCCACTGGCAGAAACCGATGGCCCACGCCCAGTGGATGGCGCCCAATTTTATACCCGTATGGGGCAGCGTATTATTTCCATGCTCACCACGCGTACCACTGCTGGCGGACTTTATGATGTGGATATGCGCTTACGCCCCAGCGGCGATTCAGGTTTGCTGGCCAGTTCACTGAGTGCATTTAAGCGCTACCAAGAAGAACAGGCGTGGACTTGGGAGCACCAAGCACTGATTCGTGCTCGAGTGTTGGTCGGCAACGCGCGTTTAACTGAGCAATTTAATCAAGTGCGCTTAAGTGTTTTGGCGCGTCAGCGTGATTTGCAGGTTTTACAAGCAGAAGTCAGCGAAATGCGCGCAAAAATGCGGCATAATCATGGCACTCAAATCACTCAAGGTGGTTTAGGCCAAAATGCATTCAACAGTGATATGCCATTTGATCTAAAGCAAGATGCGGGTGGTATCGTTGACATCGAATTTATGGTGCAATATGCCGTTCTCAGCTGGTCATGGCAATATCCACAATTAGTAACCTATACCGATAACATCCGTATTCTTGACGGTCTCGGCGCAGAAAACCTGCTCAGTGCGGATCATGTTCGCTTGTTACAGGAGGCTTACAAAGCCTATCGTGCTGCAGCCCACCGTCTGGCCTTGCAAAAACAGCAGGGCGTGGTTGAAGGCAATTTATTTATCGACGAACGTCACGCAGTGATGGGCGTTTGGCAAGAATTGGGCTTGAGTTATTTGTAATTCGATTTTTAATATTATTTTCAGGAGCACGTAACAATGTCGATGGCTGATCGTGATGGCGTTATTTGGTATGACGGTGAAATGGTTGAATGGCGTAACGCAACCACTCACGTTCTGACTCACTCATTACACTACGGCATGGGCGTCTTTGAAGGCGTGCGCGCCTATAAGACCCCAAAAGGCACGGCAATTTTCCGCCTAGAGGCGCACACTGATCGTCTGTTTGAATCCGCTCATATTATGAATATGAAGATTCCCTTCACTAAAGAAGAAGTCAACCAAGCGGTGATTGCTTCCGTACGTGATAACAAGCTCGACAGTGCTTATATCCGTCCTTTGGCGTTTTATGGCTCAGAAGGCATGGGCATCCGCGCCGACAACCTTAAAGTACACCTGATTGTTGCGGCTTGGCACTGGGGTGCCTACATGGGCGACGACGCGCTGAAAAACGGCATTAAAGTACGTACCAGCTCCTTTACCCGCCACCACGTCAACATCACTATGACCCGCGCTAAATCCAGCGGTGCTTATGTGAACTCGATGCTGGCTCTGCAAGAGGCCGTCTCTGGTGGCGCTGATGAAGCATTACTACTGGATCCAGAAGGCTATGTGGCTGAAGGTTCAGGCGAAAACATCTTCTTGGTGAAAAACGGCGTGATTTATACCCCAGAAGTGACAGCCTGCCTCAATGGTATTACCCGTAACACCATTTTGACCCTGGCCAAAGCGCGCGGTATCGAAATCGTTGAAAAGCGTATTACCCGTGATGAAGTCTACATCGCTGATGAAGCCTTCTTTACTGGTACAGCGGCAGAAGTGACGCCCATCCGTGAAGTGGACGGCCGTCAAATTGGTATCGGCAGCCGTGGTCCGGTGACTGAAGTACTGCAAAAAGCTTACTTTGACTTAGTCACCGGCGAAACTGAAGAATACGCAGAATGGCGCACACTGGTTAACTGATAACCACCGCTCTGCTGTTCATAAAAAGCCCGCTGAAGATAATCTTCGCGGGCTTTTTTGTGGCTGGATTTAAATAGCACAGTCTTTAGGAGTAAAGCTCAGATTAAGGTTTTAAGCTTTTCTTCACATACACATCGTAACGGCTGGATTTACCATCCAAACTATAAGTGGGAGCTTGACCAGCAATGGCTGGGGCTTTACGCGGCCGTTTCACTACAACGCGGTGACTGGCTAAAGCTAAAGCGGCAGCTAATAATTGCGGCGCATCATCATCGGCACCGACCAGCGGCTTAAACAGGCGCATTTCTTTTTTCACCAATGCACTTTTATCGCGACTGGGGAACATCGGATCAAGATGAACCACCTGTGGCACTTCTGCCGTCCAAGTCGACATCAACTCAATCGCATTGCCAATCAATAGCGGCATACGTTGCACAATGCCCGCCACTTCGACATCACGCTGCGCACGGCGCAAACCATCTTTAAGTAAGGCAGCCACAATAGGATTGCGCTCAATCATGTGCACCTGACAGCCTAAACAGGCCAAAACAAAGGCATCACGCCCCAACCCTGCCGTCGCATCTAAGACTGTGGGGCGTACGCCCTGCTGAATACCCACGGCTTTAGCAATCATCTGCCCACTGCCGCCACCAAATTGACGACGATGCGCCAGCGCACCTTCAATAAAATCAACTCGAATAGGACCCGGAGCCGATGGACTCAACTCTTGCAACTGCAAGCCATCCACACTGACTTGCAAAGCAAAGTCAGCCTCTCCGGCTAAGGGCAGGTTTAATTCCTGCGCCCACTGCTGCGCGACATGCTGGTCAGCAGCAGTCATGGCAGTCACCTGAATGCGAATAGGAGTAGTGTTTAAATCAGACATTAAGCGTACAAATCTAGCCCGAGTACCGTGCTGGCTTCTTCAGCTTGCGGACTAAAGCCTGCCGTGGTGCTGTAACTGGCCATGGCTTTGCTGACTTGGTACTGCTGTGCGGGGTTATTCAATGTTTGCCGTGCTTCGTATTGCTGCACCTGCAGTTGCGTCGAGGGACGCTTAACAGCCTCATAGGTATCAACCCGCAGGCTATCGGAGGTGGTACTGGGTTGCTGTTGACGGCGGCTACTTTCTGCTTGGCGAACAGCATCATCCATCTGCGCACTGGTATCAGGGCGCGTGGTTCTGTTGGGCACATAAGCGGGGGATAAACCGTCAATACGCATGGCTAAAATCCTATGAACTGATACGTACTCTAACGAGAGTTAGAGCACAGTTCAATCTTATTGAGTGTGTTTGGGTGTCGCGACTTGATCACGCAAGTAAATCGGCTGCGCAGCCTGAGCAGCAATGGCTTCACCACGCTGCCACATGCCTTGCGCCAGTGTTAACACATCCTCAGCATGGGGCAATAAATGCGGATCTTGGGCATGCGTGCTCACCACCAAACGCTGCGCATAGGCCTGCCAACCGGTACCTGCCGCAAACCATGCACCCTCAGCCTGACGTGGTAATTGCGCCTGTTCAGGTGGCAACACCGCTTCAATACCTTGCAAGCACATTTCACCCTCGACTAAGCGATAGCAACCCCAATACACCTCATCCATGCGCGCATCAATGGCCACTGCAACCTGCTGTGCACCCTGTTCGCGGTAGGCTCGCTGCGCAATAGCGGCTAGATTCGACACCGGCAACACCGGTATATCTAAAGCAAAAGCCAAGCCTTGCACTACACCCACAGCAATACGCAAGCCGGTGAAAGCACCCGGCCCACGACCAAACGCAATCGCATCCAAGGCTGTTTTAGCAATACCTGCCTCAGCCAGCACGTCGTTAATCATCGGTAGGATTTGCTGTGCATGCAGTCGAGGAATCACTGCGTAACGACTAAAAACCTGTCCATTGTGCAATAACGCCACAGAACAGGCTTCAGTGGCCGTATCGAGCGCCAATAAAGTTGTCATGATTATTCGTCAAATAATTAAAAAAGAAAGTGTAGCAGGCAGCGGACTAACGAGGGGCGTAAGCGGTAAAAAACAGTAAGAATACATTCGCTACAACACCGAACAGGTCGCAGTTGCAGCGAATGTATTCCAAGGGCTGCACGATTAAGCGAGTGCTGCCATAACTTTTGCAGTAATTTGCTCAACCGAACCCACACCCGCAATGGCACTGTACTTAGGCGTGCCATTGGCTGCAGCCATCGCTTGATAGAAAGCTATTAAAGGCTTGGTTTGCGAATGGTAAACAGACAAACGGTGACGCACGGTTTCTTCTTTGTCATCTTCGCGCTGAATTAAATCTTCGCCGGTCTCATCATCTTTGCCCGCGACTTTCGGCGCGTTGTGCTCCAGATGATAGGTACGACCTGATGCAGGGTGCACACGACGACCCGCAATACGGCCAACAATCTCTTCATCTTCCACGGCGATTTCAATCACGTGATCGATTTCCACACCCGCATCACGTAAGGCTTCAGCCTGAGGGATAGTGCGCGGGAAGCCATCAAATAAGAAACCTTTCGCGCAATCATCAGCAGTAATCCGCTCTTTGATTAAGTCGATAATAATGTCATCCGACACCAAACCACCGGTATCCATCACGTGTTTAACTTTCAAACCCAATGGACTTTCAGCTTTCACTGCCGCGCGTAACATATCGCCAGTGGAAATCTGTGGAATACCAAACTGCTTGGTAATGAACACCGCTTGTGTGCCCTTTCCGGCACCGGGTGCCCCTAATAAAATCATGCGCATTATTATGCTCCTATATCATTATCATCATAAAAATCTGCAGCAGTGCGCTGCTATAGCACGCACGGCCTGACTAAACTGCGTAAGGATGACGAGATCCAAAAGTTGTCCAAGATACACATCAGCCTTTAGTCGCACAAGATAAATATCACCGCACCGACTCTGCCCGATCGTGCACGGTCAACTCAGACACTCTAATCGCTCAGATTAACCCGCATGTACCGTGCGTTCAGCTGCCCATTGGCGTAATGCGCTTAACTCTTCGGCCATCACCACTGATAGCGGCACAGTGCGTTGCAGTGCCTCAATAACCAACTCCTGCGCAATGGGTATTTGCCGTGCTTGGGCGGCGTATAAAGCAGAAACGACCGCCTGCTCGATCTCAGCACCGGAAAATCCTGCGCTAGCAGCAGACAAGGCCGTCATATCAAATGCATCGGTACTTAATTCACGCTTGCGCAGATGGATGTTAAAAATATCTGCGCGCACACTATCGCTGGGTAAATCGACAAAGAAAATCTCATCAAAACGGCCTTTACGCATCAATTCTGGCGGCAAACGCTGGATGATATTAGCGGTGGCCACCACAAATACCGGCGCCTTACGCTCAGCCATCCAGGTGAGCAATGTACCCAGCACGCGCTGGCTGACACCATTATCCATGTCACCGGTGGCGAGGCCTTTTTCCACTTCATCCATCCACAGCACACAAGGTGACATGCGCTCAGCCATTAACAGTGCTTCACGTAAATTGCGTTCGGTCTCACCAAAATACTTGTTATATAAGCTGGCAAAATCCAAGCGTAGCAGCGGCAATCCCCATAAACCCGCCACAGCTTTAGCAGCTAAACTTTTACCACTGCCCTGCGCACCCAGCAGCAACATACCTTTAGGTAAATCACTGGCCGCTCCAGCCATAAATGCAGCTTGGCGCTCGGATAGCCATTGTTTTAAGTGATGTAAACCGCCCACATCAGCAAAACGCGCGGTATCGCCCTCATAACCGAGTACGCCATCAAGGTCTAACAGTTGGAATTTAGCTTTATTGAGTTCAGGTAAATCTTCTTGGGTAATAGCGCCATCATCGCAAATCAGACTGCGCGCCAGCACCCGGGCATCGGCATGACTTAAGCCACGTAAGTTTTTTACAACTTGCTGTAAGGTGCGGTTATCAGTGCGCACACGCAAGCCTCGATTAGCTTCGCTCCAGCGCAGGGCCTCTTCACGAACAATGGCCAGCAACTCATCCTCAGAGGGCAGCGACATCTGAAAACGCGCCGCATAGCGCTGCACTTCGGCGGGTAACTTCAAAGCATGTGACACTAAAATCAAAGTGGGCTTACCCTTGCCTGGCGCCATGGCAATGTCTTTCACCAAGCGAATTAGCAGCGCATCATTATCAAGAAATGAGTGCAGGTCAAAAAACACATACAGCCCTGCCTGCGGGTCGGCTTTAACGAAACGCAGCGCCTGCTCCGGCTGATGACTGCCTTCCTGCATCTCGCCGCCAAAGGCCATGCCTTGCAAACCTTCACTGATCGACCATAAGCGCAAATTCATCCCGCGCTGCACGGCCAATGAGGTGAGTATTTCTAACACACGCAACTCATCCCATGACTCAATCACAATCAAGCGCACACGTGCATCAAGCACCAGTTGTAAATCTTTCAGATCATTTTTCACAAGGCTGCAACCCATAAAACGTGACGAACACTGGTGCTTAAACGACCAGAAGGATAAACTCCGAGAATCTTACAACAAGCCGAGGTCGATGTTATGGATTGTTTGTTTTGCAAAATTGTTAGCGGTGATATCCCCGCGCAAAAGCTTTATGAAGATGAACACGTTGTGGCTTTTCATGATATTTCGCCGCAAGCGCCCGTGCATTTTTTAGTGATCCCGAAGAAACACATCAGCATGCTGACCGACCTGAGCGTCGAAGACACTTTTTTAGCCGGTCATATTTTGTACACCGCACAACGCTTAGCGAAAGAATTGGGCTGTGATGAAGGCTTCCGCGTGGTGATGAACACTAACGAGATGGGTGGCCAAACCGTGTACCACATCCACTTGCATGTGCTGGGTCAACGTCACTTGAGCTGGCCGCCGGGCTAAGCCGGTTACAATTGATAGATGCTTTACTGCGGCGCACACAGCGCTTGTTGTATTTTTGTTACGGCTATTTCTTAGGAGCCTGCCATGTCCTCTCAACGCCATTATTCGCCTATCGACCGTTTGTTGCTGCAAGCGGATGCGGCGCTGCGCACCTTAATTCCTAAAAGCAGCCATGCCAGCCGTCCTTCACCCGCAGTAGTCGAACCTAAAAGCACCTTAGATGAGCAGCAAACACGCCATATTGCCGGACTGATGCGCATTAACCATACCGGTGAAGTGTGCGCACAAGGGCTGTATCAAGGCCAAGCACTCACGGCGAAACTGCCTCATATTCGTGAGCAAATGGAGCATGCCGCCGAAGAAGAAATCGATCATTTAGTCTGGTGCGAGCAACGTATTCATGAACTCGACAGCCATACCAGCCTGCTCAATCCGTTATTTTACGGTTTATCTTTTGCCATTGGCGCCGGCGCCGGTGCTATCAGCGATAAAGTCAGCTTAGGTTTTGTTGCCGCGACTGAAGATCAGGTCTGCAAGCACTTAGATGATCATTTACAACAGATTCCAGCATCGGATCGCAAATCACGCGCGATTTTAGAGCAGATGCGCACCGATGAAGAAGAGCACGCGCAGATTGCTTTAGAAGCCGGTGGCTACCGCTTCCCACGTCCGGTTAAATTTGGCATGAGCCTAATGGCCAAAGTCATGACTGCCAGCACTTATCGTATTTAGTCTAGGTATCATCGTGTGACTCAATAGGTAAAAAGGCGCAGATATCTGCGCCTTTTTACTATCCAAGATCACTATCCAAGATCACTGTCTTAGCGATAGGTTTGCGGCATATTGCGACCGTAAAAAATCTCTAGCATTTCATGCCGCAAGCGCTCTTCTACAGCGCGACGCTGGTCATAAGATAAAGTGCGTGTGGCATCGCCAAATAAGTAATCATCCAGCTCAAAGTTTTTCACCAACATTTTGGTGTGAAACAGATGTTCCTGATACACATTCACATCAGTCATTTGATAGGCCGAGCGGGTATCTTCAGACAAATAATTCTGGATCGAGTTGATTTCGTGATCAATAAAATGCTTACGCCCTTCTACATCACGGGTAAAACCGCGCACACGATAATCGATGGTAACAATGTCGGAATCAAACTGATGAATCAGATAGTTCAAGGCTTTGAGCGGTGAAATAACGCCACAGGTTGAGACATCAATATCCACACGAAAAGTGGATAAACCATCCACCGGATGAATTTCCGGATAGGTGTGCACCGTAATATGGCTTTTATCGAGGTGCGCTAAAATTGTTTCTGGCAGAGGACCTGGCGACTCAGCAATCTGGCTGGCGGTTGGCTCAACCGGCTCTTCTGAAATCAGAATGGTCACGCTCGCGCCTTGTGGCTCGTAGTCCTGACGAGCAATATTTAAAATATTTGCGCCAATGATATCCACGACATCCGTCAAAATTTGCGTTAGACGTTCAGCATCATACTCTTCGTTGATGTAGCCCACATAGGCTTGCTGGTCATCCACAGTACGCGCATAACTGATGTCGTAGATGTTAAAGCTCAAAGTCTTAGTAAGATTGTTGAACCCATGCAGCTTCAGTTTACTGGTCAACGTTAGATGCTCTTCATTGGTGCGGCGTGGCCGCGTTATCATGCACGCCAGTCAAGTATATACGCTCATCAATACAGTGACTTAAGGCAGTGTTCAGCTCTTCGCTACGCGATCCATGCTCCTTAGCGCACCCGCTGCGTGTGCAGAAAAAAGGTCTGTTATTATGCAGAGCGCAGGCTGTACATTCCAGTTTTAACCCGTCCGTTTTCACCGCAATATATTGCAACCTGTGTTGCTAGTGATGAATGCCACTGATTAAACGACTGCAACAATCTCAAAGCTGTGACTGATTTCAACGCCAGCGCGCCCGAGCATAATCGATGCTGAACAATATTTTTCAGCTGACAAATCGACTGAGCGCTTGACCACAGCCTCTTTCAAGTCTTTACCTGTCACCACAAAGTGTAAAGCAATTTTTGTGAATACTTTAGGCTCAACATCAGCGCGCTCTGCTTCAATACGCACTTCACAGTTACGCACATCTTGGCGTGACTTTTTTAAAATACTGACCACATCAAAGGTGCTGCAACCGCCCAGTCCCATCAACAGCATTTCCATCGGGCGCATCGCCAAGTTACGGCCGCCACTTTGCTCTGGGCCATCCATCACCACAGTGTGACCACTGCCGGACTCGGCTAGAAACATTGCATTATCAACCCATTGAACTCGTGCTTGCATGGTGCGCCTCTTCTGACTGGCTAAAAAACGCGAGTTTAACACAGCCGATGGCAACTCTTGTCAAAGGCAGGTCATCGCCTCACACACAAATAAATGTGACATCGATCACACTTATAGAATAACCTTCTACTTAATAAGTCTATTTACAGAACAAGTACCGCACACTTAACAAATATAAAAACTATTATTGCCTCGCACTTCTATAGAGCTGATTTATTTAGGGTTATTGCATGGTTGCCATTACGCTCACACCAAAAATCAAGAGCATCGATAAGATTCTAGAACACTGCCTCAAACGCCGTTACGCCAGCAAAAGTACTATTATTTATGCGGGCGATAGCTGTGATTCATTATTTTTCATCTTGGACGGTTCTGTCACCATTTTGATCGAAGATGACGATGGCAAAGAGATGATTATTGCCTATTTAAATAAAGGCGATTTTTTTGGTGAGATGGGTCTATTTAGCTGCGATACCAGTCAGCGCGAACGCAGCGCATGGGTGCGCGCAAAAGGCGCCTGTGAAGTTGCTGAAATCAGCTATGTAAAGTTTCACGAACTCACGCGCAAAAATCCTGAAATACTCAACACTTTAAGCAATCAAATGGCCGACCGCCTACGCAACACCACGCGCAAAGTGGGAGATTTAGCCTTTCTCGATGTCACCGGCCGTATCGCTGGGACTTTACTGGAGTTGTGCAAAGAACCCGATGCCATGACTCATCCAGACGGCATGCAAATTAAAGTCACCCGCCAAGAAATCGGTCGTATTGTCAGCTGCTCACGAGAAATGGTCGGGCGCGTACTCAAAGACTTCGAAGAACAAGGCCTGATCGCAGTCAAAGGCAAAACCATGGTTGTATTTGGCACCCGCTAAACAGTGCGGTGCTGCACTTATGGACTGCCGCGTCGCTACGCTCCTCGCAGAGACGGCTCCTCTGGGAGCGCGTGCCGCTGGCCCGCATTTAGCATTATTGCAAATCCCCGCCAGTCATTGCGAACGCAGTGAAGCAATCCACCTCGCAAACCACACTGCTCTGCAGGCCTAGCGCGGTACTGTACCTATGGACTGCCGCGTCGCTACGCTCCTCGCAGAGACGGCTCCTCTGGGAGCGCGTGCCGCTGGCCCGCATTTAGCGTTATTGCAAATCCCCGCCAGTCATTGCGAACGCAGTGAAGCAATCCACCTCGCAAACCACACTGCTCTGCAGGCCTA
>CANRHT010000023.1 GCA_947630465.1 uncultured Pseudomonadaceae bacterium | reverse complement strand
TTTAAATTGGCCGCTAATAAAGGATAGGGCTGCTGCAGTGCATAGGTCACTAATTCGCCGTACTGCTGCCAATCCCAGCCGGTATGCCATTCCAATGCTGCCGGCACATCGTCCGGCATTTCGCCTGCGCGTATTTTATTTTGTACGGCACTGACGCTTTCTTGCTGGTTTACCGTGAGCATTTCCATCACCAGAGCGCCTTGTTTACGCTGCGCTTCCAGCGTTTTCAGCAACCACAACTGCAGCGCATGGTGATCAAAGTTATCGTGTTTCTCCCCGAGCAATACCAGAGGCGCAGCCGCTAACGTCTGTACTAAGGCATCACGGGTTATCTCATGACCGCTACGCAGATCAATAATCTGCCCCACTTGTGCATGATCACGCTCACGCGGGCTTTGCCATTCGGGCAATTGATACTCGTTTGCCACTGCAGCGGAGGCTGGTGCAGCACGCTCTATAGGAGTACTTTGACAAGCCGCTAACAATCCGATCACCGCAAATAAACACCAGCGCATACATCACCTTTTTGGTTTAAAAACACCTTGACTTTAATTTGACTGACACCGTTTTGACACCATTATTTATCAATAACCAGCGGGTGGTCGCGCTCAGGATGTTGCTGGATCAAAACATCAATACCAAACACCTCGTGCAACGCATCAGCACGTAACACGTAAGTCGGTGAGCCGTGCGCAAATACATTGCCATGATGCAGCAGCAATAAGTTTTCACTTAACTCATTGTTTTAATTAACTAAATCATAGATTAAATAAGCCCAAAATCGGCTAAAAACTCATCTACACTCGGCCACCAATTTTCATTTTGGCGGTGCAGGCTGTTGTTATGATTGTGATTCTTGAGTTGATTTGGTTTATGGGCTACCTGTTGACGGGGTTTTTCATGGACATGGGCTGGTACAGCTTGTTTAACGCCCATGAGCTGTCTTGGGATATATACGAGATGGCCGCACCGCAGAAAATGTACTATTTTTTCACCTCAATCATGCTCATTCTCTACGTTGGCGTGCGCTGGTATCAAACACGTTATATAGCCAGCGCTCTTTTTTTAAATGACGACAGCTCATTCGTTTGGGTGAATGATGAGCTCTGCGATATGGATGAGCGCATTGCCTTTCTGCAAAAACAAGTCAGCACTTTAGCTAGACATCGCGACATGCTCTGCGAGCCGAGCGTGTTTATTGAACAGTCCAATGTGGTACGCATTAACAGCTGTAAAGTGCGCTTACTGGTACCGCCCGTTTTAGTGATCACCTCAGCGGCACTTTACGGTTTAAGTAGACCAGAGCTGACTTGGTTGCTTGCTACCGAAATGTCGCGTCTGGACCGCGGTACTTCAAGTCTTGCCCATCGCAATAAAGCCATGCACATCAGCAGCGTGATTTATGCGTTGTGTGTCGGTCCATTTAAAATCATGGGTAGTTTTTTTAGCGAAGGCGCTCATGCGGCCTCCACTGGCAATATTTTTCAGTCCAGTAAAGTTCTGTTTAGTGCTATTTTTTTACTGGTCATACTTTTTGCTGTGGTGGGACATGGCCTACTCGCACTGCTGAGTGTGAGCTTGGTTAACTTACTCTTAATCAGCGTGTTGTGCCGTAGAGGACCCGATCGGCGTTATGCCAATGCCTTACTAGCAGACCTAGCGCCCGATAAAGCTCAGCACAAAGCCATGATCAAAAAAATTGGAAAGCTACTTAAAAGTAAAGAGGACTTTATCAATGGCCGACTACAAGGTTGCGAGGCTCACCTCAGGGGCTATAAAGGGATGCGCTTGTTCAGCCTGCGTAGCAATTTCGCAAACTACAAAGAGCACTGCCTCGGCCTGCAGCCACGCAAACGCTTGCGCCATGCCTTAACTCTAGCCGCCAGCTGCTATGTGGCGTTTTATTTGTTTTCTTATCCGCTGTTTGATCTTTACAAAGTAGCGATGCCTGAAAAAATGATTAAAGAACACCGAGTGGACTTCAATATTTTGGACTGGAATCCGGATTATCATGTGGATTTTGTTTACCAAGGCCAACCCGCATCGGTGCTATTTAGTTTCGCCAACCCCCACGAAGCCAAAGTCACAGTAAAAGCTGCGGGTACAACCTATAAAGGCATCACGCGCTTTACCATGCAGCCAGCAACCGACGTGCGCCCTCGCGTAGCACGCAATAAGTTTATCCCATTAAGGATAAGTTCATTTGTGTTTACCCGTTTCAACGCCAATGAAAAATCAGGGCAAAACAAAGAGAATGCGCTAGAAGTCGCAGTAACTCAGGCGTTGAGCGCAAAACTCGCCGGAAAAGTCTTCCCCTACGGCAAACGCGAAGGGGCAATCGCTCATATCAATTACAGGCCTTTATTTAAGTTTTTGCCCCTACACCCCAGCGACTGGCTGCTGACTATGAAAAACAGTTGGTCGGCACCGGTACAGTTGTAAACTTTAGGTGTGTATAGCCTGCTGCGACGGCGCACCATTGAGCCGTCGCTTACGCATGAGCGCTGCCCAATCCAACGACAAAGATTGATCTAATACTTTATCTAAACTTACTGACAAGCAGCCGGTAGCATTTCAAGTGGCGGTAAAGCTGGTGCATTTAACCTCAGAGCCAACTTAACCTGACTGCCGTCAACGGGCTGCCTATTAACCACCTGCTGCACATTACTACTGGAATCGCGTGCGATCGCTATCTGTAGCTCAAGATGCTTACTTAAACCATCGCTAACCCCAGCCTCTGCTAAATCCCCAATTTCACCAGCGCCCTTAAAATACCTATTGCCCTGTAAGCGTAAATGCTGCTCAAAGACAATGTTATACCGCAGTGGTTGATTGATCTTTAATGCTGCATCCACCGCAGACCTGATGGAGAACTCTTTATCTGCGGTGGCGGCCATTTTCTTGATGTTAAATGTCTGTCCATTCAATACCAGCACCGCTGAAATCTCACGGTCGGCTCGATAAGCTGCAGGCAAATGACCGCTCAACTCAAACTCAACAGCCTTTATATCTTCAGCATGGGTTAGATTTTTCTTGATTTCATCTGCTAAGCGACCGATTGAAACATGGCCTTCATAAGCGTCGGCTGTTTCACGCAAAGACTCCAGCCCCTTCGGGGCACGCGCCTCGATACTGTTGCTCATCTGTGCATAATTTGAGCTCATTTGTGTGGCAACAGAGCATAGTTTCTGCATACCTAGATTATTGAGTTCACGCACAGTAAAACTTTGATATTCAACAACTTCACTAATAAGTGCTGCAGTCGCACCCGCTCTCGCGACAAGCGCCTGCTCTATAGCGAGACGATGCGCCTCTTTCATGTCATCCACTAATACGCGTAAATCGTTTTCAAAATCCTCACGATTCCAACTCTCATCCACCATTAAAATACCGTAATCCGTTACAAACCAAGCCACTGCACCGCCCACCACTCCACACACTGGCGCGGCCGGACCACAGGCTAAGGCTGCAGTACCGGCACCGGTTAAAGTACTCGCTAACTTACCACCTGATTTCGCAGCGGCTTTAGTGGCCACCTTAGCGGCCAGTTTTTTTGACATGGCTTTTGCAGCAGCGCTTAACGCCACTGCGCCGCCCACAGCACTGGATGCAGATAAAGGTGCGGTGTAGATAATCCGCGCGTTGACATCCTCAATAACCCGCTGAGTCACAACGCCAAACGCCCCCTGTGCGCTTTCCTCACGCTGCAATACGACAGCAAGTTGCGCCTTAAACACTTCATTGAATCTGTCATCAAGGCCACCTGTTATACGCTCAAGACGCTGATCCAACCCATTAAAAACTATGCTTTGCAACTTTTCCGCAGGATCACCCAAACTGGCCACATAAAGCTCTGTGTACTCACCTTTAAGTGAATAATGAAAATCCGCATAATCAGTAATTGCTGCGTAAACAGGCTTATAGGCTCGATCTAACCGCTCCGGCAGCTCTGATAAGACAGCATCGAGCGCACGATCTTTTGGGTTTGATAAAACATCTCTTAAGGTGCTGGCGCTGATTTCATGCGCTGGGTGACTCGGTTCTGCCGTGCTATTTTGACGCCATATCGCAATACTGCTTAACATGATCGCGATCAACGCAAGGACAATAATACTCCCCCAAAACCACCTCGTAAAACTCAACACGGCAACAGATGCGGTGTCAGCGCGCTGATGATCTTCGGACTCTAAGGCAGCTTCTGCATTCCCCAAGTCATCAGTTTCTTCACCGTCATTGAGCCCCTCTATAGCGTCGTTTGTATGATTATTCTGCTTGTGCATCCTGCTCACCCATTACACTCCCAAACACTTTTGTTTTAATCAGATGGGTGCTGACAACTGCAGAACGGCACAGCACATAGGCCCACAACGCTGCGTCCAAGCTGTAGAAAACACCCGATACCAGATAATCCCTGAGCTGCACAACCAGCCATAACTTAAGGTTTTCGTAGCTTGCCAAAGCAGACATCAGCGCTGTAACCCACCCGCTTCTTGCCGGTAAACTATTTTGTGCCAAGCCAATAACGTCAGTTAAATTTTCTGCAGCGAACAACTCTCCAGGACTGAGCTTCACCGCCCAATACAGTACAAAAAACACCACAAACACCAGCATTGCACTCAGCCAAGTGGCCACACTCACAGCTATATTACGGTCAAACGGTGGGTGAAAATGTCGTGAAAAAATTATTTGCAAGACTGATAACACGTACGCCGATAGCAGAAAGGCCGTGCACATAACGAGCGCTTCAAGCATCGAGGCATCCAGCGCTTTCCAAGCTAAAACAGTGATCGCGATCAGCGTAAAAACAGCACTGATAAAAAAGGCTCGAATCTTACCGGATAAAAGTTTAGCCAAGCCTGATTTGGGTCGAACGATAAGATGCAGCTGAGCCCTCCACGACTCCATGGTCAGAGACCAGGTTCCATAAGCCAGCACAAACGCAAACGGCAGCAACGCAAGCGCCGCCCAGTCAGTCCATTGATAAGCGATGCGCCACACAAAAAATGACAGCACCGCAAATAAAGTCGCCACCGATGCATGCCATATAAACCTGATTCGTCCAGCCATTTAAATTCCAGTTTTGAGTATGAAGGCTCTGCTATTACCTAAGCTGTTATTGATGCTGCTCTGCAAGCATATCCATCGCAGCCTAATCGTACTCTCGGGCAAAAAAATGCTAAAGCAGTTGAGTAAATATTGAGCGTTACTCTACGGCTATGGCAAACAATTCTAGCAACGAGTGCAGCGTTAAGTTATCAGGATACCCAAAAATATCGGTTTGCAGTGCCTCTTATATTCACGCGCACTATCGAGTATGATTATCATTTAGATTTACAAGGTATTCTTATGCTGGTACAGCATAGGCCGATGCAAATCATATGACCTTAAAAGCATCCTGATAAAAACGGTACATTACATGCAGAGAAACACTCACGCAGAGCCCAATACAATTATGGCTTTGTGCACGGCTGTAACCTTGAGCCTAGCCCTTATACTACCGACGGCTGCAATCGCAGCGCCTGATTTAACACGCAAAGTCGGCGCGACAATCGTTGACACAGGATCAGAGTATTATAATTTCAAGCAGCACTTGCTCTCATCCGCTGATCAGCTATGGCACTACAAAATCACTATTGCCCTACCAAAAGTACCGGCTCCTGATTCCGGCTATCCTGTTCTGTATATGTTAGACGGCAATGCAGCCTTAGCAGGTTTAAATGAGCAGAGATTCAAACGCTTACAAACCGCTGACAGCCCAGTGATTGTCACTATTGCCTATGACACTGAAGCCTATTTTGACGTCAACGCACGGGCATACGACTACACACCACCGCTATCGAACGGTACCCCTGAAGAAATCAAGAAACACGGTGGTGCAGATATATTCTGGCAATTTATAGAGTACAAGGTAAAACCTCTGGTAGCGCAGACAGCTGCATTAGACCTGCAACGCCAAGCCGTATGGGGGCACTCTTTCGGCGGTCTGTTTGTGCTGCATACCTTATTTAATCACCCAAAAAGTTTTCAAACCTACATTGCAGCAGACCCTTCACTGTGGTGGCAGCAGGGTTTGATTTTAAATAATGAGTCAGCGTATCAACAACTGAGCCTGCGCCCAGCAGCACAGGTCGTCATTCAGCGCAGCTCATCACATCGCAAAGGCGATACTTTGCCAGATGATGCAACACGGCGCTTAGCCGAGCGTTTAAGTCGTTTGCCAGAACTAGAAGTGCAATACCACGAATACTTTAAGCATACTCACGGTAGTTTATTGGATGCTTCAATACCCACTGCGTTGCGGCTAACGCAAGGACTTGTGTATGAGTAGTTTTCAGTGCACTACACATCCCATTCAGACCTGCATGAAGCCTGCACAGCTGTGCCTACATTTACTGCACAGTATCTAGGTCATACCGTTTCGGAGCCTTTGCATGCTCTAAAACGCACACCACATGCACAAGGGTTTACAAGCATTGAACAGTGAACACTCACAAATTGTTACTCTGCGCAAAGGGCTGCTTGTGCGGACCGCACAGATTAATACTGCTCAGCACATCACTACAGATATGTGCGCGCTACCCGGCTTGAAGTTAGCACTTGTTGTAGACGGTTGTGCCGATTTTGCTTTTAATGGTCTCGATTGTGTATTGGGTAAGACACCGGGAACAGATAAGAATACTGGCGCGCTGATTAACTTAGTTCGCCCTGAGTTATGTGTGCAGCACTGCCAACCACAGACTTATGCAAAGACGCTCAGCGTTTACTTTAGCCATGACTGGCTATTACAAAGCCTGCAAAACACACCTGCACAACGACTGAACATACTTGAGCAACATCTGAGCGTCCATATGTGGGAGCCCTCCAAAAAAGCGCTAGTGATCGCTCAGCAAATTTTGCTTACACCAGTCTCTGGGTGTGGCGTGCCTAAGCTTTTTTTAGAAAGCCGCTGCATTGAACTGATCAGCGAGGCACTGCTGTCTTTGCTAGACAGTGCGCCGCATTGTGCAGGCGCAATGATCTCCCCCGATGAACGTCTGATACGGGCCAAAGCACTACTCGACAACTGCAACTGTGAGCCCTTTTCACTTCAAGCTATAGCCGAGCGTGTCGGCATGAGCATCAGTAGTCTGCAGCGGCACTTTCAACGCCACTTTCATATCAGCGTCGCCCAATACCATCGACAGCAACGCCTTAAGCGCGCAATTGATGCGTTAAAAAATGAGCATATAACGATTGGCCAAGCGGCTGATCTAGCGGGATATAGCAATACAGCCAACTTCTCAACAGCAGTAAAGAAAGAGTACGGTGCCACTCCAAAGCAGTTGCAAAACACGCTCTAAAGCAGCCGGTGACTGCTTTAGAGCGTGAACTCTATTTAAAAGCTAAAAGTCGCTGAAGTATAAAAGCTACGCCCTGGTTCGTTATAGGTCGCCGCACCGGCACCATAAATAGTGCGCGGATCACCGACACCAACACCGTTACCACGGCGGTACAAGCGTTTATCAAATAAATTATCGATACCCGCCGTAAAAGCGAACTGCTCAGATAATGCGTAGCGCCCGCCTAAGCCAACCAAAGCATAGGGTGATAATTGCTGCCGCTCTTCACCCGTGGCTCGCACACCCTGAAAATCATACTTGTTCGGTTTTTGTTTACCGTACCAAGTCACGTGGGTATGCAAACCCAACTGACTGGTGACTTGCCAATCCAAGCGCGAGTTCAAAGTAAATTCGGGAATCACCGACAATGACTCGCCTGTGGTTTTATTTTTACTTTGCAGCATATAGGTTAGATTATTTGACCAATCTAAGGTGGGCGTCAGGCCAATATTAAAGGTCCCCTCAAGCCCTTCCACTACTGCCCTAGGCACGTTATCCCACATAAAAATATCCGGATTAGCAAAGGCACCCGAGCCACCGACAGCCTGACCCACTGGCTGCAATCCGGCCTCAACTTTGTCACGATAGCTATTATGGAAATAAGTGATCCCAGCAACAACATCACCTTGAACAAACTCAACACCGAACTCTTTATTAATGCTGGTCTCAGCCTTCAGATTTTTATTGCCTTGCAAGTAGCAGGCACCGCCAGAGCCCCAGCAACCATTACCGCGACTATAGAGTAGGTAGTTAGGGTTGGTTTGATACAGATTCGGCGCTTTATAAGCCCGAGCAATCCCCGCTTTTAATGTCCATGCATCATCAAGATAATGAGAGATATTCAGCGCAGGGCTCCAGTTATCACCGGTGACACTGTGTTTGTCGTAGCGCACACCGGGCGTGAGTACAGTTTTGCCAGTTAACTCAATATTGTCCTCAATAAATACTGAAATCATATGATCTTTGGCTTGGTTATTGCGCCCGACACTCGCAAGGCTACCCACTTGCCCCGTACCAGTGGTGTTTTGCCCAGTCGAGTTTTGATCAATCAGCTTGCTCTGGGTCCATTGTGCACCAAAGGTCAGCACTTGATTCAAGCCTAGCAGCTCAGTTGGCATATCAAATTCAGAGTGGGCACTGTATTGATGCAGCACTGATGTGCTTTTACGATCATCAGAGAACAAACCTTCAGTCCCGCCTGCAAGCCCTTCATCTAAACGGCGATTGCGGGTTTTCTCATACTGGATATAGCTTAAGGAATCTCCGAGGTCGTACTCACCCCGGTGAGTCAACGCATAGTTTTCGCGGTACATCACATTGGTTTCACGATCTAGGTAACGCTCTACTCGATCCGAGGTCGCCACTAACTGTCCATTTTTATCGGTGGTGTAGTTATTGGTATTTTGCGTATCGCCGGTGTAGATATTGCCCTGCCGACTGAAACTGGCATCGAGGTCAAACTGATGGTCATCAACGGGCTGAAAACTTAAGCGCGCTGCTAAGTCTTTATTACGCACACCTTCACGCCCTGCCGGGTATGTACCACGGTAATCCGTACCATTAGGCGCTACACCACGAGTTGATTGGTGGCCTAGGTTAATATCACGCGCATCTGAATCGGTTTTTGCGACATTGCCAGAGAGTCGCACACCCACTTTATCGGACAACGGCCCCGCCAACATAAAGTTCATGCGCTTGCTGGCACCATCTTTCGAGGATTGCGGCTGGTTGGTATAAGCGGTCACTGAACCTTGGAGTTTATCTGGAACACTTTTGGTGATGATATTCACCACACCACCCGCAGCACCACTGCCATAACGAGCAGCAGCGGGCCCACGTAGCACTTCAATACGTTCTACTGCTTCCGCGGGAACCCAGTTGGTGTCACCGCGCGAGTCACGCTCACCACGCCAACCGTAACGCACCGACTGGCGGCTGCTGGCGGGCTTGCCATCAATTAGGATCAACGTGTTTTCTGGGCCCATGCCACGAATATCAATCTGGCGATTATTACCACGCTGGCCACTGGTGCTATTTCCCGTCAAATTAACGCCAGGCATGGTTCGAATAACTTCCGATAGATCGTTATTCACCGGACGCTTGGCAAGGTCTTCAGCGGTAATAATTGACACACCCGGCGCTTGCTTCAGGGTTTCTTCTGCGGTACCCAGCACCACAGCGTCACCTAATTCATACACTTTAGAATTAGAGTCGTTTGCTTGAGCAGCGACAGCAAAAGCAAGCCCGCTGAGCAGCCATAAAGATTTGCGCATACTATTCACACCTTAAATTGAAATGATTCTCATTAACAGGCGATAGTATGTCACATTAATATTTGGAGAAAGTTTGCTAAAGGTGCAGATATGTTTGCTAAAAACTCACACATTCAATTAATAGGCCGCACATGGCAAATAGCATCAGCCCTTAAAACTGCCGAAAATACACGCAAATTCTTTGTCCACTTAGCTCATGAACCTGCATGGGTATCTTATAAATATCACTCAATACCTCGCTGCGAATAATCTGCTCAGACGTCCCTTGATAGGCCAATTTGCCTGCGCGCATGGCAATAATATGATCAGAATAACAAGAGGCAAAATTGATATCGTGCAGGACGACAACAATCGTTTTACCTTTTTCATCTGCTGCGCGCCGCAATAACTGCATCATCCCCACAGCATGGCGCATATCGATATTATTCAACGGCTCATCCAGCAGCACATACTCAGTGTCTTGGCACATCACCATAGCGACATAAGCACGTTGGCGCTGCCCACCGGATAACTCATCTAAATGACGGTGCTGATAGTCACCCAGTTCAAGGTACTCAATGGCCTCATCAATATGCTGCTGATCATCAGCGGTTAGACGCCCAGCCGAATGCGGAAAACGACCAAAAGCGACTAAGTCTCGCACTGTCAGGCGTAAAGTCGATTCGTTATGTTGGCGCAAAATCGACAAGCGTTTAGCCAATTCAGGCCCTGGGGTGCGCGTGACATCTAAGCCATCAATTTCGACACTGCCCGCACTCATCGGCGTTAAACGACTGATCATCGAGAGCAAGGTCGATTTACCCGCACCATTAGGGCCGATAATTGAGGTCAGGCCGCCTTTGCTGATTTGTAAACTGACTTTATCGACCACCACTGTGTCTTGATATTTTTTACTCAGCCCACGTGTTTCAATCATTGTTTAACTCCACGCAACAACAGCGCAATAAATAACACACCACCGCACAACTCAATCACCATGGCTAACGGCAAGCCGGACTGCAATAGATGCTCAAATACAACTTGCCCGCCGACCAAGCACACAATCCCCGCCAACACACTGGCCGGCAAAGTCCATCGGTGCTGATGACTGCCGGTTAACCAGTACGCCAAATTAGCCACGAGCAAACCAAAGAACAGCATCGGACCAACTAACGCCGTGCTAATCGACACCAGCACACAAATCAGCAACATCAACTGAGTGACTATTTTTGTATAGGGCACGCCCAGATTAATGGCGACATCGCGCCCTAAGCTGAGCACATCCAAATGGCGACGCAAACGAAACAGCAGCACACCGCAGACAACCACACCCACTAAACTCACGGACAACAACTGCAGGTTAATGCGGTTGAAATTTGCCGTACCACTGCCCTGCTGAATAGAAAACTCACTGGGATCAAGCAGCCGTAGGGCAAGTTCTGCCAGCTCGCGAAACAACAGGCCACCGACCATGCCCAGCAGGATCAACACATGTAAACCGCACACAGAATCGGTAAACAACCAACGAAACAGCAGTACAGCGATGGCCACCATCACCGCCACTTCTACAATAAAATGCAACTCCAGCGGCCAACTCGCAGCGTATTCGCTACCCCATAGCACCAGTGCCAGCGAGCTCACCAACACATAGAGCACATCAAACCCCATCAATGACGGGGTTAAAATGCGGTTGTGAGTGATGGTCTGAAATACCACGGTCGACAGCCCCATGGTCATCGCCACCAGCAACATTGCTAACAAGCGGCTGCCGCGATACTGCAGGATAAAACTCCAGTCACTGTGCACGTTAAGCGTCATAAAGCCGAGCATACTGAGTAACGCCAGCAGCACGGTTAGGCTCAGCAGCAGCTGGCCACGCCGATTTAAGCCCATTGTCTACGCCCCCGTATTAAAATCACTAAGAACGCTACGCTGCCGCAAATCGCTAAAATATTAGCCGAGGGAATTTCATACGGATGGATCAAAACGCGGCCTAATAAGTCAGCCGTTAGCATTAAGGCAGACCCCGCCAACGCCACCAATGGAATCGCACGGCGTAAGTTATCGCCGGTAATCAGGCGAATTATATTAGGCACAATCAGACCGATAAAAGGTAAAGCACCGGCAATAATCACCACACTTGAAACAATCATCGACACCAACAGCACACCCGCGATCATCAGCCAGCGATAGTTCACCCCAACATTGGTCGCAAAATCTTTACCCATGCCTATCACAGTAAAGCGATCAGCCAACAGCATCGCCAGCAGCATAATCCCTGCAGCAACCCAGAGCAGCTCATAGCGTCCGCGCAAAATCGCCGAGAAATCACCGCTATTCCACGCGCGTAAGGCTTGGGTCAATTCAAACTGATGGGCAACTAAACTGCTGCCTGCATGAATCACTCCCGCTAACACCAAACCCACCAACGGCACAATTAAAGCTGCGCGTAAGGGAATGCGTTTCAGCACGGCCAAAAACAACACAGTGCCTAGCGTCGCACAAAGGGTCACGATGCTGAATTTAAGCCACAGCAGCATGCTGGGCGCGAGAATAGTACAAAGTAAAACACCAAAAGCAGCGGCATCGACCGTGCCAACCATAGAGGGTTCGACGAGGCGATTACGCGCCATCATTTGCAGAATCAAACCCGACACGGCCAGCGATGCCCCAGCCAAAATCAATGCAAGAGTACGCGGCCAACGACTGACAAACAGCAACTGTGTTATCCGATCATCCGGGTCAGTAAATAGGTGCATCAGATTCATGCGGCTGGCACCCACATTTAAACTGACGATCGATAAGGCAACGACCAGCAACACCAAACCAAGTAACCACCAAGCAGTACGCGGCTGAGTCGAGAGGGAAATTTCAGAAGGAGCAACAGCCATACAGGTTCGCTTACTACAGAATCATACAGATAAACAAAACCACCATTGGGAGCGTTATTGCAACGCTCTCTGGGCTTAGGCTACCGATTAAGCTAGCCTAAACTCAGGTGATTTTATGAGGTGCGTTTACTTAGAAAAAACATCGACTAGACGATCAACATTATCTTGCATCACGCGCAAACCGCTGTTATCCAGCAGGTACCAACCGACAGGTTCTAGATAAACAATCTGCCCTTTCGCGCCCGCTTCCGTGGCTTGCACCAACTCGTTGTCCATCATCTGCTGCGCGGCTACGCCTTCACGCCCAATCGCAGCGTCGCGATCCATTACAAACAACCAATCGGGGTTGGCTTCCAGCAAGAACTCATAGGATACAGACTGCCCATGACGACCTACTTTTAAGTCAGCAACTGCTGGCTGCACACCAAACACATCATGGATCATGCCAAAACGCGTACCGATACCAAAAGCGCTCATTTTTCCGCCCGTGGTCAGCAGTGTCAGGCCTGTACCTTGCTGAGCACTGAGCGTTTGTAACTGCTTAACAGATGCCTGCAGCTTGGCGGTTAACTCAGCAGCCTGTTGTTCACGATCAAAAATCTGCCCAAGAATTTCTGTGTTACGCACCACACTGCCGAGCATATCGTTTGGGTTCGGCGTTAGATCAAGGGTCGGGCCATACTTAGCCACTTCTGCATATTGCCCAGCCGCACGACGGCCTAAAATAATCAGGTCTGGTTGAAGGTTTTTCAGCGCTTCGTAATCAGGTTCAAACAGGGTTCCAATACGCACAAAACGTGCATCCTCATACTCGCTGAGCATCGGCGGCAAAATATTCGAGTTAGGAATACCCTGCGCTTGCACGCCTAGGCCCGCCATCGTATCGAGGGTTGACCAATCCAACACCGCAACCGTTTTAGGTAGATTTTGCACCTGGGTTTGCCCTTGTGCATGCTCAATCATCAGCAACTCATCGGCCTGCACCGGCACAGTTAAGCCAATCGCCAGAAAGCTTAATAACGTAAAATATCTAAAAACGCTGAAGACGTTTATGCGCATCATTGACTCCTAATTCGAATAAAAAGCAATATTCAGCCGTGCAAGCACGCTAAAGCGCGACACATTATATGCGAATGATTCGTGTTTGCAAGAGGTTTGAGTGTAAGGCGCGCAATTGGTAGAGCAGATGAATGTAAACAAGCGGTGCAAATAAGTATTTCTCAGGCTGTAGCGTGACCTCACCCCTCCTACGGGAATTATTATTGGTAAGCAAATTGGTAAGCAACATCACATATTGTGCTGATTCAAAAAATCGATGCCTTGGTTTTCCGCACCCCAACCAAACAAAAACATCGCGATATGGCCCCACAGGGGATGTAAATATAATTCAGCGGGCACATCCGCCTGACGCAAAGCCGCGTAGTAGTTGATCGACTGCTCTTTTTCAACCAATCGATCGCGCTGGCCATGGTACAAAAAGGTGGGCGGATGCTCTGCAGACACATGAGTCAGCGGAGACGCATCTTTATACAACTGTGGATCTTCATCGCGTTTAGCACCCAAAAATGGCACCACAATCGGACTGTTAGCATATTGGCTTAAATCAGCTGGAATACCCCCTGCCACAACCACCCGAATACTTGGCAATGGCGGTGACAAATCAAGCGTACCTGCAGCGCCTGCTTGGGCACTGGCCAGCTGGGCCACTAAATGCGCGCCCGACGAATAGCCCCATGCATTCACTCTTTGCAAATCCAACTGGTACTGCGCGGCATTATTTTGCAGCCACAGCAGTGCGATCTGCAGATCGTGCACCGGCGCGGGGTATTTAAAACGTGGGGCAAAGCGATAACTCACATTAAAAACGGCATAGCCTTGGCGCGCTAACTTTTTGGCTATGGAGTTCATATCACTGCGGTCACGCCCCGACCAACTGCCACCATGCACCATCAACACAACCGGCATCGTGTCTGCAGCAGTTGAGCCTTGTTTGGGCAAATACAGATCAGCCGCCAATGCCTGTGGCCAATCCACCGTTGAGTAGGTGATATCTTTAACCACAGTAAAATCAGCCATAGACTTACTCTCAACCTGATACACATGATTCGCATCTGATACTGGGCTGTGACTGTGGTGGTGACTCGCACAGGATGTAAGCGCCATCAGCGACACCACACTTATTAAGCATGATTTGAGACCGTATCTTCGAGCGTTTTCTTTAATCATGATGGAGTGTAACTCCTAATGCAGGTTACGCATTACCATACAGGACAACTCAAATCACTCATCGACCCCAATCCACTGGATCAGCTCGCTAGAGTTCTGCAAAGCAAACTGCCTTTTAATCAGCTGCCCAGATGGATCAAACAGTAAAAGCTCCGCTGGATTGGCACGGTGCTCAGCAATCAGCTGATCGCCTTCTGGCGTACTCAGTTGCGCAATGAGAAAAAAGGCTTGCTCGCCCAGTTGATCGCGCGCTTTATTCATTTGCTCAGTTTGGCTGACACTCACGCCAAGGTTTGGATCGTAGATAAACACCAAAGCCGGTTTACCCGTACCTATTTGCTCATGTGTCCCCTTAAAACCTTTAGGCATGGCCGATAACACAAGCCCTAGCAGGATCAATATGGATGCGGTGACACCGATTAAAACCCAAGGTTTGCGGCGAGTGGATGTGGATGTGGATGTGGAACTGCATTTTTCGTTGATGACAAAATCCTCTTTTTAATGTGCTGCTATACATATATGCATGCCAGCAGTTTTTTGACTGCTAAAGCTTGCTAGCAATTGCTGTAACATGCGACTCAATTTCTAACTGAAGACGCACTGTCGTGACGCTCATGGCTATACCTTAATTCGCACCACTACAATGTATTACACCATAACTAACAAAGGTGCATTTTGACATCCTCACCGCCCTGATACCGCAGCTCATTATTAAGCGCTTTCTTAGATTTTTTAGGCCTCAGCCTATAGAATATTAACTTTGCGATACCTAAGACGACGCGCTCACTACTGCATCAGGATGGTTTCATGGCCTCCAAAAACAACCACCTCGAACACACAACTTTTGCATTTCTCGATATTGAAACCACCGGTGGCAATTCATCCCGCGACCGCATTACTGAAATCGGCATCCGCTTCTGGCG
>CANRHT010000022.1 GCA_947630465.1 uncultured Pseudomonadaceae bacterium | reverse complement strand
GGCACCGCCCATTGCACTTGGCGATGCTGAGCAAAGTGCTCAAAGCTGCTCCAGCGAATATTATTGGTGGCATTACCAATGCGAAATACTGAGTACAGCAGCAAATTGACTGAGCCTGAGCGCGCGCCCACAATTAAATCTGTGGAGCTGATGGTGCTGGCAAAACTGCTGCGGGTTTCCGTGCGCACCCGCTCCACAGCCAGCAATAAGGTGATGGAGAGGGCGATGGCAAAAATGGTCAACACAGCGGTAAAGCGGCGATTGTTTAAGCTGCGCAAGGCAATACGAAGTAGATGCACCCTTATATCTCCTGCTGACGCGTGGCGCTATTAAGCTGGCTGAGATCGATACTGCGATCAAAGAGTTTGGCCAGCGATTGATCGTGACTGACAAATAACAAGCTGGCACCGGCCGCTTTACATTCGGCAAAGAGTAACTGCAAAAAAGCTTCACGGCTGTCAGCATCTAAAGCAGAAGTGGGCTCGTCGGCAATCACTAATTTAGGTTGGCCAATCAGTGCGCGTGCTGCGGCCACACGTTGTTGCTGGCCGATGGAAAGCTCGCCGGCTAACTGCTGATGCAGGTCTGCCGCTAAACCCAGTTGTATCAGCAACGCCTGTGCCGCCTGCTGGATTGAGCCGTGACGGGCAATCGCACGTTGTTTGCGGTACTTGGAGAACTGGCAGGGCAGTAAGACGTTATCGGTCACAGATAAAAACGGCAGCAGATTAAATTGCTGGAAAATAAAACCACTGTGATCCACGCGAAAGCGATCGCGAGCACTGGCGCTGAGGGTGCTTAAGTCTTTGCCGAGCAAGTGAATACTGCCGCTTTGCGCCAGTTGTACACCGCCGAGTAATCCCAATAAAGTGGTTTTTCCACTCCCCGACGGGCCTTTTAAAAAGAGACTTTGTTCAGGTTCAAGGCGAAACTCAGCAATGTCTAACAAGGTTGCTTGCCGCGGCCAAGCAAAGCGCAGGTTCGACAATTCAATAATTGCAGCAGGGGTGGTCATGCGCGATCTCACTCACAAATAAACAAAGCGCCGAGCATAATAGTATCGGCGCGGATAGAGTTTACCAGTTCAATGCTGTGCTGCTCGGTGTAAGGACTGCACCTTGCTGTGCTTGCTCAGTAATCAGCTGCACATTGATTTTTTCTGTGGCGGGAAAAGCACTAAAGAAGTTAGCGAGGTCAATGTGTTTGAGTTGCTGAGGTGTGGCGCAATGAAATACATAGTGCACGGCAATATCATTGTGAGCCTGTTGCTCGGCTGCGTCATGCTTTTGGTCATGGTCATGGTCATGGTCACTGTGTTGCTGCTCGGTTAAATCATTATCCAAAGTGACTGAAGTGAGCGCGCAGCCTGCAGCGGGTGTTAAAGACATGAGTGTTTGCTCGTTGGTGAGCAAGCGCTCGGCAGCACGCACCTTTTTCTTATCAGCGGCTGAGCGCGGCTGATACTCAAAGCCAACAATATTCATCGCTGGGCTGTGCAACTGTAATTCGAGTACTTGGCCTTCCAGCGCAATATCCAGAGTGGCTATGCCGTGCACATGTGCAGCTAAACTGTGTTCGTGTTCGTGTTCATGCTCATGGGCGCTAATGTTAAGCGGGCTGAGGGCGGCTAGCAGCGGGATAAGCAAAAAAGGGCGACGCATATTTTAATACTCCGGAAATTTTAGATATTTAGTTATAGTATAACTTTACATCCTTGCCAGCTGGATAAGCAAGTTATAAGAGAATTAACGCCATAAGCAGATTAGAGAAGGCTGGCAGGGTATAATCGTGTGAATTTATTTATTTTTTTCTATCGCAAGGTGCCACAGCACTGCTAAAGTCAGATAGTTTTGAACCACGACCGTACCTGTGCGGTTTGCCGAGGCCCTATTATTATGTCCCAAACTCTCGATGCGTTTTTAGCGCACATCAAACAGCGTGATCCTGATCAGCCAGAATTCCATCAGGCAGTTGAAGAAGTCCTGCGTACCTTATGGCCTTTTTTAGAAGCTAATCCGCGTTACATGCAAGCGGGCATTATTGAGCGCATGGTTGAACCTGAGCGAGTGATTTTGTTCCGAGTGCCTTGGGTGGATGATGCCGGTAAGGTGCATGTCAATCGTGGTTACCGTATCCAGATGAACAGCGCGATCGGTCCTTATAAAGGCGGTATACGTTTCCATCCGTCGGTGAATTTAGGTGTTTTAAAGTTCTTAGCCTTTGAGCAAGTCTTTAAAAACTCCCTGACCTCGTTACCATTGGGTGGCGGTAAGGGTGGTTCGGACTTTGATCCTAAAGGCAAAACTGAAAATGAAGTGATGCGCTTCTGTCAGTCCTTTATGAATGAATTGTTCCGCCATATTGGTCACAACCTTGACGTACCTGCCGGTGATATCGGTGTGGGTGCGCGTGAAGTGGGTTATATGTTTGGTCAGTACAAGCGCTTGGCCAATGAGTTTACTTCGGTGTTTACCGGTAAAGGCATGACCTATGGCGGGAGCTTGATTCGTCCTGAAGCAACCGGCTATGGCTGTGTGTATTTTGCTGAAGAAATGCTCAAAAGAATGAAGCGCCGTATTGAAGGTCAGCGCGTGGCCATTTCAGGATCAGGTAACGTGGCGCAGTATGCTGCACAAAAAGTGATCGAATTAGGCGGTAAAGTGATTTCGCTGTCTGACTCAGGCGGTACGATTTATATCGAAGAGGGTATGAACAGTGAACACTGGAAATACCTGATGGATCTGAAAAATATCCGCCGTGGTCGTATTGAAGAGATGGCCGAGCATTTTGGTCTGACCTTTTTGCCGGGACAGCGTCCATGGGGTTTAGAGTGTGATATTGCTTTACCATGCGCGACACAAAATGAGTTGCACATTGAAGATGCGCGAACCTTAATCAAGAACGGTTGTATCTGTGTGGCTGAAGGCGCCAATATGCCCTCCACTTTGGATGCTGTGGATCTGTTTATTGAGCAAGGTATTTTATACGCACCGGGTAAGGCGTCTAACGCCGGTGGTGTGGCTGTGAGTGGTTTAGAAATGAGCCAAAACGCCATGCGCCTGTTGTGGACGGACGGTGAAGTGGATGCCAAGTTACACAGTGTGATGCAGCATATTCATGCCGCGTGCGTAAATTATGGTATGGAAAATGGTCGCGTGAACTATGTCAAAGGTGCGAATATCGCAGGCTTTGTAAAAGTCGCCGACGCCATGCTTGCACAAGGTATTGTTTAACGAATCAGTTCTAGAGTTCTGCTACACCTGAGCCCTGTTGAGAAATCACAGGGCTTTTTAATGTCTGCTATGCTGCAGTTATTGATTGCACACATATAACGTACACGCTTATTTCGCGGCTGAGCCGCTTGCTCTAAGGAAATATAATGCCCGAATCAATTGCACAGGCACTGCGTTTAGCACCGGAACAATTAACCCGTACTTTTGAGGATGAGTTTACATTCACCAGTACGGCGCAGCTTGAACCATTAGCGGGCGTATTAGGGCAGGAGCGAGCGGTTGAAGCGTTAAAGTTTGGTGTGTCGATGCCGCGCCATGGTTATAACGTATTTGTGATGGGCGAGCCGGGAACGGGGCGTTTTTCTTATGTGAAGCGTTATTTAGCTGAGCAGGCTAAGCAGCGTCCCACTCCCGATGATTGGCTGTATGTGAATCACTTTAATGAAATGCGCGAGCCGCATGCGCTGCAATTACCCGCTGGAGAAGGCAGTCGTTTTTGCACTGATATCAGTACTTTGTTGGATAATTTATTAGCCACTTTCCCCGCCGTATTTGAAACCCCCGCTTGGCAACAGAAAAAAAGCGCCATTGATCGCACCTTTAATCGCCGTTATGACCAAGCCATTGATATTGTCGAAAAACTGGCCTTAGAGAAAAACATTGCCTTGTATCGCGATAGCATTAATATCGCTTTCACGCCGATGTTTGATGGTAAAGCCTTGGATGAGGCTGAGTTTGCTCAGCGTCCGGAAAGTGAGCGTGAGTTGTTTCATAGCGATATTGCCGTGCTGGAAGAACACCTCAATAAAGAGTTGTCGAGCTTGCCGCTGTGGAAGCGGGAGTCAAGCAATCAGTTGCGCGAACTCAACGAAGAAACCATTGCACTCGCGCTGGAGCCTTTGCTGGCGCCATTGGCGCAAAAGTACGCTGAGCACCCTTGTGTGGTGGCCTATTTACAAGCGATGCAAGTCAACTTGCTGAAAACTGTTGTTGAGCAGCTGGTGGATGAAGAACACAGCGATGCGGTGGCGCGTAAATTACTGGAAGAGCAATACAGCCCCAATTTAGTCGTGGGTCACGGCAGTGATGAAGGCGCGCCAGTGGTGTTTGAATCTCACCCGACTTACGATAATTTATTTGGCCGCATTGAATACAGCACAGATCAAGGTGCTTTGTATACCAGTTACCGTCAACTGCGTTCCGGTGCTTTACATCAAGCCAATGGCGGCTATTTGATTTTAGAAGCTGAAAAACTGCTACCTGAACCTTTTGTTTGGGAAGCGCTTAAGCGTGCCTTGCACTCACGGCAATTGAAAATGGAGTCGCCGTTGGTTGAGTTGGGGCGTGTGGCGGCAGCCACTTTAATCCCGCAAGTGATTCCTTTGCAGCTTAAAGTGGTGATCATCGGCTCGCGCGAGTTGTATTACGCCTTGCAAGAACTGGATCCTGATTTTCAAGAAATGTTTCGCATGTTGGTCGACTTCGATGAAGATATCAGCCTTGGTGACACAACCTTAGACCAGTTTGCGCAACTGCTGTGTGCGCGCACCACTGAAGAAGAGATGGCGCCGCTTACGGCCGCCGCTGTACGTCAATTAGCGCGTTACAGTGCCCGTTTAGCTGAGCATCAACAGCGCATATCGGCAGGGCTGGCTGATTTGTTTCAAGTGCTCAGTGAAGCCGACTTTATTCGGCACTCACAGCATGCAGAGCTGACCGATGCCGAGCATGTGAATGCCGCTATTGCCGCGCGACGTACGCGCACAGGGCGGGTGTCAACGCGCATTATGGATGACATGCTCTCGGGCGTTATCTTAATTGATACTCAAGGCGCTGCAGTCGGTAAATGCAATGGTTTAACGGTGCTGGCGGTGGGTGATACTGCTTTTGGCGTACCCGCGCGCATCTCCACTACGGTTTATCCCGGTAGCAGCGGCATTGTCGATATTGAGCGTGAAGTCAGTTTAGGTCAGTCGATTCACTCAAAAGGGGTGATGATTTTGACGGGTTATCTGGGCAGTCGTTATGCACAAGAGTTTCCGTTGGCGATTTCCGCCAGCATTGCTTTAGAGCAATCTTATGGTTATGTCGATGGTGACAGCGCTTCGTTGGGTGAAGTTTGTGCGCTGATTTCTGCCTTGTCGCGTACGCCGCTGAAACAATCCTTTGCGATTACCGGCTCCATTAATCAGTTTGGCGAAGTACAAGCCGTTGGTGGGGTGAATGAGAAAATCGAAGGCTTCTTCCGCTTATGCCAAGCCCGCGGTTTAACCGGTGAGCAAGGCGTGATTATTCCACGTGCCAATATCATCAATTTATTACTCGATGAGACCGTGGTGGAGGCAGTGGCCAACGGGCAATTTCATATCTATGCCGTGGAACATGTCGATCAAGCACTGAGCTTATTAAGTGGTGCGCTAGCAGGTTGTGCGGATGCCGATAATATTTTTCCAGAGGGTTCCATTAATGCCAAAGTGGTTGAACGCTTATGCAGTATTGCGCAATTGGATTTAGACGACGAGGACACAAAAACGCCTGAGTGAGGTGTTTATGCACAGTCGTGCACATAGTTATCCACAGCAGGCTGTAGTTGTTATCTGTGAGTCGATACTGCGCTGATCAATAATAGCTCATTAAATCAATGGGTTATGTTTGCTTTTAAAGATGTGCGCACTTATGTATAGAATTGCACAGATTGTGCACAGAGTTATCCACATTAATTGATGCAGCGTTATTCCGCCGTCAGCGCAGCTACAGCATTCGCTTTAGCGTGCGCTAAGGCTTAACATTCGCTTGTTTTTATTTTTGCTCAACAGAGGGCTTTGAGTTATGACCGCAACAGCATTTCGTTCTGAACATGATTTACTGGGTTCTTTGCCGGTGCCCAAAGATGCCTATTACGGTATTCAAACGCTGCGTGCGATGCATAACTTTCATCTCAGTGGCGTGCCTTTATCGCATTACCCTAACTTTGTTAGAGCTCTGGCGATGGTTAAGCAAGCCGCGGCTGATGCTAATCATCAGTTAGGCTATTTGGATGATAAAAAGCACAGCGCTATTTCGAACGCCTGCACTCAGTTGATTGAGTGCAAACACCACGATCAGTTTATTGTCGATATGATCCAAGGCGGCGCTGGCACTTCAACCAATATGAATGCCAATGAAGTGATTGCCAACTTAGCGCTGGAGTCCATGGGTAAAGAGAAAGGTGAGTACAACTTTTTACACCCCAACAATGATGTGAATATGGCGCAGTCGACCAATGATGCTTACCCTACGGCGATTCGTGTGGGGCTGTTATTGGGTCACAATGACTTATTGATCAGCTTGGAGCGTTTAATTGCCGCTTTTGCTGACAAAGGCGATGAGTTTGCCCACGTATTGAAAATGGGCCGCACGCAATTGCAAGATGCTGTGCCCATGACTTTAGGACAAGAATTTAAAGCCTTTGCGGCGAATTTAAATCAAGACTTAAACCGCCTTAAAAGTTTAGCCAGCGACTTGTTTGCGCCAGTAAACTTGGGTGGTACGGCGATTGGTACGGGAATCAACGCTGATCCGCGCTATCAAAATATTGCGGTGGAGCGTTTAGCTGAGATTTGTGGCTATCCGATTAAAGCAGCACCCGATTTGATTGAAGCGACCTCGGATATGGGCTCCTTTGTTTTATTCTCAGGCATGCTCAAGCGTACCGCAGTTAAGCTGTCGAAGATCTGTAATGACTTGCGCTTGTTATCCAGTGGGCCGCGTACGGGTATCAATGAAATCAACTTGCCCGCGCGTCAACCCGGTAGTTCGATTATGCCGGGTAAAGTCAATCCAGTGATCCCAGAAGCTGTCAGCCAAGTGGCTTATGAGGTGATTGGTAATGATTTATCACTGACGTTGGCGGCAGAGGCAGGGCAGTTGCAGCTCAACGTGATGGAGCCGCTGATTGCATGGAAAATGTTTGACTCGATTCGCTTGTTGCGCCGCTCGATGGATATGCTGCGTGAACATTGCGTGGTGGGTATTACCGCGAATGAAGAGCGTTGCCGGACCTTGATGGAGCACTCGATTGGTTTGATTACCGCACTTAACCCTTATATTGGTTACGACAATGCTACGCGAATTGCTAAGTTGGCCTTGGAAAGTGGTCGTGGAGTTCTCGAGTTGGTACGTGAAGAACAGCTGCTGGATGACGCGCTGCTCGCAGATATTTTACGTCCAGAAAATATGATTGCACCGCGCTTGGTGCCCTTGAAAGAGTAAGTTGCTCAGGTGCATGTCGAACGCTCATGATTTGAGTTCGGCATGCACCTGTGTATAGGTTTAGAGCTGACATGCAGCTCAGTGGCGCGTTACACAGTCGCTTTGCGCAGCAATATCAGCAATGAAAAAATCAGCATCATAATAAAGCCCAACAGGCTTAACTCAGCTAAATTAAAGCCAAATAAGCTCCAAGTCACTTCCGCGCAATCAGCCGTACCGTGCAGTACTTTGCTAATAATATCCTGCAGTGGAAATGCCTCAAGCATAAACTCCAGCGGTGGTAAGCACGAAGGCAGTTGATCTTCAGGCAAGCCTTGCAACCAAATCTGCCGACCCGCGGTGGCGATACCCAGTAACGCCGCCACAGCAGCAAAGCCTGCATAGACCCGTTGACCTAATTGTTTTGGATTGTGCAGTGCAGCCAATAAACACAGCAGGCCAAACAGGGCCACGGCAAAACGTTGTACGTGACAGAGCGGACAGGGTTCTAAACCCGTGACATGCTCTAAATATAAAGCAATTGCGATCAGCGCCGCAGAGCCTAAAAATGCTAAAGCGAATAAAAGGCGAGTGGAAGGTAACTGCATGAAAACTCCAAGGTGTACGTCAATGCGCTATTGTCCGTTAATACAGAGATGTGTGGCGAATCATTTTTTATTCAGCATCCCCATTACAGCGCCATAACCCAGTAGGTTAAGACGCTGCTGTAGGGATCAGTCAAAGTTAGGACTGCTTTTTAGCCGGCGCAGGTAGCGGTAGAACCGGCAGTGATTGCTCAAGTAATTGGAAACTTTCGGCAAATAATTGATTGCTGCGCTGGGTATCACCTAAATGGCTCAATAAACGTGCGAGTTCTGCACAGGTATGAGCTTGGCGATGCTCACGTAAGCTGCTTTCAAAATAGTCACGCGCTTTACCCCACAATTGATTGCGCAAGCTGAGACGACCCAGCGCACGCAATAAAACAGCATTATGGGGTGCTTGTTTAAGCCAGCCTTCGGCGGCCTGCAGTTGACGGGTCAAATCCTTGGCTTGAGTTTGGCCGTATAAATCCAATAAGCCATCGTGTAAGTCGTTTTTCAGGGCGTGGCGCAGTAAAGATTCTGCTTGCTCGTGAGCATTAAGGCGCAGTAACTCTTTAGCGTAAGCCGCGACCAAATTGTGATCACTTTTCAATGTGCCGGACAAGCCTTGCCATGCTGTATCCAATGATTTGAGTGCTTGCGCAGGACTTTGTTGCAGATTGCACGCTGCGGCTAAGCGTCCTGACCATGCTTGGTATTCGATTTTTTGCAGTTGCGCGCTATTGAGGCGTTTGCACTTGCGCAGGGCTGGCAATAAACCAATCAGTGCTGACCAGTCTTGACGCTGACGCAGTAGGGCTTGTAAGCGTAGCAGCACTTCAGGATGCTGTGGGTGCAACTCATGCATGGCCTGCAGGGTTTCTAGCGCACCGCTATCATCAGCACGTTGCAACTGTAAATCCGCATGTGCCAGTGCAATGGCCACTTCCGCACTGGGCTGCTTGATTAAGGCTTGTTCCAGCAGAGCATCGGCTTCGTCGCTATAACCGAGTTTCTCCGCAGCATTAGCAGCACCTAATAAGTACACCAAAGGTTTGGCTTCGCCTTCCGAGGCGCGGCGCAGATGGCGTAATGCATCTTTCCAGTTACCTTGCGCCAGATCTAAAATACCTTGCTCGGCCGCTAAACGTAAGCGTCGGCTTTGGTTGCGGTTGGACCAAGGGTTAATCAGTCCGGTGGAAACCAAGGTCATTTTAATCAGCGTACGCAAACCGTAGAGCAGCGCTAATACCGTGGCCAATACCGCAAGAAACATCCAGAGGCTGGATTCATAGCGGAAAGATTTCCAGGAAATAAGGACGTAGCCGGTGTGTTCAGCGATAAACATGCCTAACGCCGCTGCGCAGGCCACCACCGCTAATAAAATCAGATAGGTGCGTTTCATAATTAATTTGACTCCTCTGCGTCTGATTCTTGCGGCGCTGAGCGGGTGTCAATATAGGCTTTCAGGGTGATTAATGCCGCGTTCAGATCAGGCAGTTCTTGGCTGACTTTCTGCTCGTGCAATTCACTGATTTGTGTTCTGAGATTATTCACGCTGGGGTCTTTGCTGCTGAAGTGCGCATCGATAATAGCCAAGGCTTGCTGCAAGGCTTGTTGATAGACTTCAGTGGCACCATTGAGCGCCGCCCATTGCGCTTGCTCTAAAGCTAAACCCAGCGCTAAACGTACTTGCGTGAGGCTTTGCCCGGCGAGTAAGGGTTGTACTTGCTCGCTGGCGTTAAAGTCGATGCGCACGTAGCTGGAAATCTGCTCCCACCATTGTGCCCAACGCCCAGGGCCGTCACCTTGTGCCACTTCAGCTTGCTGGCCAGCGCCTTGGGTAAACTCAGGGGCAAGGTGCGTGAGTTGACTGGCTTGCTGATGTAAAGCACCTAAGCGTACAAATAAACCGGTGCGGTCTAAGGTACTGCTGCTTTTCAATGCGGTGATACTGCGGGCTAATTGTTCGCGTGCAGCAAAGGCGGCAGGGTCATTTTGTTCCATTAAAATATGATCAGCTGCTTCTAATAAGAAGCGCGCGCTTTGCGTATCGTGCAGGGCGCTTAAACGCAGGCTGGCCATGCGCAATAAATGCTCAGATTCAGCTAAACGCCAATCTTGGCGGCTGGCACCTAAAATAGTTTCTAAACGCTGTGACAGCAGTTGCTGCTCAGCCTGCACACTGGCTAACAGTTCGCGTCCTTGTTGCAGTTGTGCAGCTGAAGGCATTTGGGCAATCTGGGCGCTGAGTTTTTGTTCGCGTGCGCTTAACTCAGTGTTTTGCGCAATTAACGCTGCCAGTTGTTGCTGCTGTTGTCCGGACGAGTCATCTGTTGTTTGCAGTTGCATCACACTCCAACCACCCGCACCGAGGCCGCCTAAACCAAACAGTAATGCCAATAGGGCTAAGCCTTTTGCGGACGATGACTTTTTATCAGCGACCGCTGTGGTTTTTTTGGGCTCAGGTGTGGCTGTGTTTTTCTTGTTGCTATCATCAGGCTGTTCTACTGCTGTGCTGGATGCTGTAGAAGTGTTGGTGGTTTTAGCGTCAGGCTTGTCGGAAGATTGGGTCATGAGTAAATCCTTATGCTGTGGGTGCGGCATGCGTGCGCAAGGCATTGAGTACAGCCTGATTGCTCGCGCCTCGACAATCAATAATATGTTGAGCGCCCAGTTCCTGTGCAATCTGTGCAACGCGTGGACTGGGTACCAATAAGGCTAAAGAAGCGAGTTGTGGCCACGCGTCTCCAGCGAGTTCAATTAAGTGACGCAAGCCTTGTTCGCTACTCACCACAAGGCCATTGAGTTGTTCGTCGTTGATGCGCTGTATTAATGTACCGCTAGGATAAACCGGTAAATGACGGCTATACAGCGGTAAAAAGTCGACCTGTACACCGCGCTGCTGTAATTGTTCGGCTAAAAAATCCCGACCCACATCAGCACGCATAATTAACACACGCGCATCTGCTTGGCTGATGCTGTCGATGAATTTGGGCAGCGCCAAAAGCGCTTCACTGTCATCGCCATCTTCCGGCCAACTGGTGGGGAAACCATAATTCGCCAGAATATGCCCCGTGCCGGCACCTACGCTAAACCACTGCTGCTCAGCTAAGGGCTGGGGCCAATAACGATCGACGCGCTCAATCGCCAATAAGGCGGCGGGTTTGCTGACCACAATCACTGCGCAATACTGCTCAAGATTAAGAATCAGCGAGCGCTGCGCGGGAGTTTCATCCCAAGGCTGAATCTCCAGTAGGGGTAAGCTGCAACTGTGAATCTGTTGCTCAGCCAACAGTGCAGCTAACGTTTCGCTGTCAGCGGTTGGCCGAGTAATAAGTACGCGCCACTGTTTCACGTTACTGGCGTCTCTTGGGCGTACAGGACCGCGAGGATTTCACCGGCGCCTTGCGCGAGTAGGTCCTCAGCCACGGCAACACCGAGCGCTTGCGCGTCGTCTTTGTGTGCGCGCTGTTCGGCGTAAAGCAGTACTGAGGCGTCAGGTTGACCGACAAAACCACGCAGCCATAATTGTTCACCTTCTAATACAGCGTAGCAGGCAATCGGTACTTGGCAGCCACCGTTGAGGTGGGTGTTGAGTGCGCGTTCTGCTGTGACGCGGTAGGCTGTGTCGGCATGGTGCAAAGGTTTGAGTAATGCATGAATGGCGGCGTCATCGCTGCGGCATTCGATACCTACGGCGCCTTGCCCACCAGAGGGCAGGTTGCTGCTGACATCCAGACTGCTGCGAATACGATCAGCAAAACCTAAGCGTAATAAACCGGCAGCGGCTAAAATAATGGCATCGTATTCACCGGCGTCCAGCTTGGCTAAGCGGGTATTGACGTTGCCGCGTAAAAAATTCACCACCAAGTCAGGGCGCTGCGCAAGGATTTGTGCTTGGCGACGTAAGCTGGACGTGCCGACGATACTGCCCAGTGGCAGATCAGCTAAGTTGGCGTACTTATTCGAGACGAAAGCATCGCGCGGGTCTTCGCGCTCACAAATGCAATACAAACCTAAGCCTTCAGGAAATTGCATGGGCACATCTTTCATCGAGTGCACAGCAATATCAGCTTCTTTAGATAATAATGCGGCTTCTAATTCTTTAACAAATAAGCCTTTGCCACCAATTTTAGCTAAAGGTGAATCCAGTAATTGATCACCACGACTGACCATCGGTACTAAAGTGACGGTCAGATGCGGGTGTGCTGCTTCCAGTTCAGCTTTTACAAACTCAGCTTGCCACAGGGCGAGGGCGCTTTTACGGGTCGCAATGCGCAGTTCTGTTATAGGTTCGGCACTCAAAGACATAGTTAGAATCCAAAATTATCAATGTATATAAGATGGATGATAACAGGCACAGCGCCTGCTTGCCTCATGCGCAGGTGCAAGTTTTTATGCCGTGTTAGAGCGTATCCATCAGCTTACGCACGGCACTGACATGTCGGCGGCTGACGATCAACGGCTCAGTTACACCGCGTAAATACAGATCATAATGACCGGCGCTAGAGCGTTGTAAGCGTTCGATATGTTGGCGACTGACCAGGGCGTTGCGGTGGATACGTACCAAACGTGCGGCGAATTCATCTTCCAGTGATTTCAGAGACTCATCCAGTAATGTTTCGCCCTGGCTGTGGCGTACGGTGACGTATTTGTTGTCAGCCACGCAGTGAATCACGTCCTCGATCGGGATCAACTCGATACCCTTATGGCTGCGTGCGCTCAAGTGTGTACGCGCTTGATCAATGGCGGCGGGCGCGCGGGATAAGGCGGCCAGTTGCACGCGGTTGAGGCGCTGCGCTTTATCTAAAGCGGCCTGCAGTTGTTCTATACGTATAGGTTTAACCAAGTAACCGACCGCGCTGACGTCAAAGGCTTGCAGAGCATAATCTTCGTGCGCCGTGCAAAAAATCACAGCTGGCGCATCGCTTAACTCGCAGAGTTGGGCAGCAACTTGTAAGCCATCAAGGCCGGGCATACCGATATCGAGTAATACAATATCAGGCTTGAAACGCTCGACTAATGCCAGCGCTTCATGGCCATTTTCAGCGCTGGGTTGCAGTACTTGATAATGGGGAAGCTGCTTAAGCAGTCGAGTTAAGCGTTCGCGAGCTAAGGGCTCATCATCAGCGATTAAGATTTTCATCTTGTATCTGCGCCTCAGTTGAGGGTCTAGAGCAGGGATAGCTCAGACTGGTTGTGTAGCGGTCCAGCTGTTGTTGGATGGATAAGCGCGCCGTTGAGCCAAACAAAACCTTAAGGCGAGCCTCAATATTATTGAGCGCTAAACGTGTGCCGCGCGGATTGCTTTTACTCTCGCTGGGCATAAACGGATTGCTCACCTGTAGCTTTAACACACCTTGTATATAGCTGGCTACAATCTCAATGGTGCCGCCTTGAATACTGGGCTGAATACCATAAATAACCGCGTTTTCTAATAAGGGCTGCAAGGTTAAGTGTGGCATAGGCACGTCACTGGGTACTCCATCCACCTGCCAGACCAGATGTAGACGCTGCCCCAAGCGATATTGTTCAATGGATAAGTACTGTTTAGCTAAAGCCAGTTCATCGGCCCAGCTTGACAGTGAATTGGGTTTAGCGAGACTGGCGCGAAATAAGTCGGATAAGTCCAATACCGCATCTTCAGCTTTGCCGGGATTGGAGCCAATTAAGCTGGCGATACTGTTTAAGCTGTTAAACAAAAAGTGCGGATGAATACGGGCTTGTAACGCTTGTAAGCGCGCCTGTAATTCTGCTTGCTGCTGCAAACGCCATTGGCCTTGCAGATAATAGTAGCGCAGCAATAAAGCACACATGATTAAACAGATCAGCGCGTGGCGCAGGTACAGATGCACACGCGCTTCATGAGAGAGGTTATCAGCGGTATAAAAATGTTCAGCAACAGCCGTGCACAGCAGCGTTAAGCTTAAGACCAAACTGCAAATGATCAAGATGGCCGCACCGGCTGATAATCTGGACAAGTACGGTCGTGCCTGACACAGCCCTGCCGCTGACAATAAAACAATCCACTGCACAAATAAGGATGTCAGCGCCAAGCGCATCCAGTCAAAACCGCCTTGTATCGGCTCAGCCAGCACTAAAACCAAGACCAAGAGTTCAGCCAATAAGATCAGCCCCAACAAGGCTTCAGCTTGGCAGAGTTCAGGGACGAAAAAGTCGTCAGTGGTTTTAGTGTGCGTATGTGTTTGGGTCATAGCTGCAGTGTTACCTGTACGCTGGTTTACGGCAAGTCATGTTATGGGTTAAAGCCATAAAGTGTGAGCCAGTTGCCGATCAACTGCAGCGCGCTGCCTCGGCGTTGTTTTCGCTAGCGCTGGCGCTGCGTAAACGGCCTTGGCGATTTAATATCAGTTGCCAGCTGATGGCTTGTTTATAACAGCTGTAAAAGCGGCCATTGCCTGTAGGACTGATGCCATTGCTGTGAAATTGAATCTTTGCCTGAAAACCATGCCAGTGCAAGCGACGCCGATCAGACTTGAGTTGTGTCACGGCTACGGCTTGGTTTTGATTCACCTCGCGCACCAGCCAGCCGTGTGACCAATCACTGTGGCAGTTGATACCGTCACGACTGCCACACAACTCAACCTGTACGCGATGGGTGACAGCATGTGCGCGTGCTTGGTTTACTGCGCGAGCCACTTGGTGATACAAGGCTTGTTGTTGATTGCGTTCTAAAAAATCCTGCAAAGCGGGTACCGCAACCTGTGCCACAATGGCCAGTATCGCCAGTACAATAAACATTTCGACTAAGGTAAAGGCGCGTTGGTACTTCATAACAGGCAGCCTCCGTGCTGCGTATAACTCATCCATGAGTTGATTAAGTTGTAGACCAGGACAGAGCAACTGGCAAATGCTTGAGGCTAGCGCTAGCCTATACAGTTAGTGATTTAGTAAAGAGTTATATTCTGTCAATGCAAGAGGGCATCAAAATGACTGATTCAATCATAGTTCCTTGCGCACATTGCGCGACCTTGAACCGCATTCCCCAAGCAAAACGTGCTGCACAACCGCAGTGTGGTACCTGTAAGAAATCAGTATTTATCGACAGCGCATTTGATTTAACTGCAGCGAACTTTCGCCAGCACAGTAAAGGTGATGTGCCCTTGCTGGTGGATGTGTGGGCCAGTTGGTGCGGTCCGTGCCGCCAATTTGCGCCGACCTTTAGCGAAGCCGCCAGTCAGCTGAGTACGCAGTGTCGCTTTGGCAAGCTCGATAGCGAAGCGCATCCGGCTTTATCGGGTGAGTTGGGCGTGCGCTCAATTCCAAGTTTGATTTTGTTTCGTAACGGCAAAGAGATTGACCGCAAGAGTGGCGCTTTACCTTTAGGGCAACTCTTAAGTTGGCTTAAGCAGCATGGCGTACATCAATAAGGCGGACATAATTCAACAGGGGGCGGCATAAGCAGCTGCCATCCTGTTATTATGTGGCCATCTTTTATTGTTGAGCTGGGCAGATTGAATGAGCAACGAAAAAACTAATCAGTCGTGGGGCGGTCGTTTTAGCGAGCCAGTGGATGCATTTGTCGCGCGTTTTACCGCGTCAGTGGATTTTGACCAGCGTTTATATCGCCATGACATCATGGGTTCAATTGCCCACGCGACGATGTTGGCTAAAGTCGGCGTATTAACCAACGACGAACGCGACACTGTGATTGCGGGCTTGCAGGCGATTGAGAAAGAAATCGAAGCGGGTCAGTTTGTCTGGAGCACGGAGCTTGAAGACGTGCACATGAATATCGAAGCGCGCTTAACTGAGCAAGTCGGTAT